>JBAVPS010000512.1:0-6191 GCA_049693315.1 Rhizomicrobium sp.
CCGCCAAAGGCCAGCCCCGCCACAATAAAAAGCCCAACCCGGCCCCAGTCGATATCAGCCCGCCCCATCAGCTCGGCGGCAACCAAGAGTGCAAACAGCGATATGCCGGTCAGCACAAAGCCAATCCCGTCGAAGGGGCGGCGCTCGCCATAGGCTTCGGGAACCTTGAACCAGGCCACGATCATCGCAATCGCCCCCAGTGGCAGATTGACGAAGAAAATCCAGCGCCAGTTGGCATGGTCAGTAATCAGCCCACCCAGCGGCGGGCCCAGCACCAAAGCCAGCGCGGTCGGCCAGGTCAGCAAGGCAATTGCTTCCAGCAGCCGTTCTTTGGGGGCAACCCGCAGCACCACCAGCCGCCCCACCGGCACCATCATCGCCCCGCCAATCCCCTGCAACACGCGAAACACCACGAAACCGGTAAGTGTGGTCGCGGTGGCGCATAACAGCGAGGCAAAAGTAAAAATCGCAATTGCTGCGCAGAAAACCCGCCGCGCCCCGAAACGGTCAGCAATCCAGCCGCTGATCGGGATGAACACGCCCAGCGTCAGCATATAAGCCCCGATACCGATATTGAGATCGACCGGATGAACGGCGAAATCCCGCGCCATAGCAGGCAGTGCCGGACCAATGACGGTTCCGTCAAGATTCTCCATAAATCCGGTACCCGCCACGATCAGTGCCGTGGCGATACTGAATGTATAGGAGGCCGGCTTGGCGGCAGGCTCTGCGGGATCGGACAAAACAGCCATCCTTTACACCGGTCAATATTACACGGGTCAACAGTACACCGGCTTATGCCATCGGCCGAACGCGGTGTGGCGGCCCTGGGGTGTCTGCGGCATTGCCGATCCCGCGGGCAAAGAAAAGGAAAACTTCCGTGATAACCTTACAAAAGGTTGATCCTGTATGGCTTTAGCGTTAACGGCAGCTAGCTTGCCGCCACGCAGGCAATTATCTAGAGTAAATCATACGATGATCCGGAGAACATAATGCACAGCGTCAGCGCCCTGCCCCGCCCACAGCTTCGTCTGCGTCAGGTGGGAACGGTGTTTCTTGGTACCGCCCTTCTGGCCCTGTCGTCCTATATCGAGGTGCCGATGTTCCCGGTGCCGATGACGATGCAAACGCTGGCCGTTACCTTTATCGGCGCGTTTTATGGCTGGCGTCTGGGTGCGATCACCGTGCTGGCCTGGCTGGGCGAAGCCGCCTTCGGTCTGCCCGTGCTGGCTGGCGGGGCCTCAGGCTTTGCCCCCTTTGCAGGCCCCACGGCAGGTTATCTGATGGCCTTTCCGGTGGCCGCAATGGTCAGTGGGCTGATCGCCGGACCGGGCAACCATCTGTTGCGCAATCTGGCCGCCATGGTTGCGGGCAATGCCATCTGCCTGATGGGCGCGCTGTGGCTGGCCCGTCTGGTCGGGCCGGAAATGGCGCTTTATCTCGGCGTGATACCATTTGCACTGGGTGCGCTGGTCAAATCGGGTATCGGTGCCGTTGCCCTTGCGCTGCTGCGCCGCTAAAGGATCGTGGCCTGCCTTGCTCAAGCTCAGGCCACATCACTTACTCTGCACGCTGACCTATATCGGGCGGGGATACAGCCCCGCCTTTACAACCAATATGGATGCGGTGTGCGCCCGCCTTTGTGCCGGCGAAAGCGTCCTGATCGTCAGCGGGCCGGACGATATCTGCGCCCCCTTGCACAACAGCGAACACGACCATTGCCATGCCGCGTCGGTGACCGCACGCGATGCCGCCGCAGCCGCCGCACTTAGTCTGGTGGTTGGAACCAGCCTCACCCCACGCGATCACCTTATCCGCTGGCGTAAAGAATTTGCCGCCGGAACAATCCGCCGTGCCTGTACCGGCTGCCCATGGCAGGGTCTGTGTACCGAGATTGCCGCATCCGGGTTTGCCGGTACGAAGTTCACCACACCGGGTTAGCCCCAAAATAAAAGGGGCCGCCACTGGCAACCCCTTTAACGCAGAATTATCTGCCTCCCGGAATCTACGCCAGATCGGCGCGCAACTGCTGGCGCAGCACATCGATCGGGATCAGCTTACCATGATATTCAAACTGCCAGAAGGTCCAGCCATTGCAGGATTCCGCGCCCTGTACATGGGCACCGATGCGGTGGATCGAACCGGTAGCATCACCGCTGACCAGTGTACCGTCGGCGCGCACCTTGGCCCGGAAACGCTTCTGCGGCCCCTGCAACATGGTACCGGGCGGCAACAGACCGCGTTCGACCACCCAGCCAAAGGGAATGCGCGGCTCGGCCCGTTTGGACTTGGTTACCGCAATGGCTTCGGGGTCGGTCGGTGAAATCGTGGCAATGCGTGAACGGGCAATGCGGGCATAGCCCGGATCGCGTTCGATACCGATGAATTTGCGGCGCAGTTTGCGCGCCACCGCACCGGTGGTGCCCGAACCGAAGAAGGGGTCGAGCACGATGTCCCCCGGCTTGGTCGAGGACAAAATCACCCGATAGAGCAGGCTTTCCGGCTTCTGGGTCGAATGGGCCTTGTCGCCGTTTTCGTCCTTGATGCGTTCATGGCCCGAGCAGATCGGCAGCGTCCAGTCCGACCGCATCTGCACCTCTTCATTCAGCGCCTTCATGGCCTCGTAATTGAAGGTATAGATGCTCTTCTCGCTTTTAGCCGCCCAGATCAGGGTTTCATGAGCGTTGGTGAAGCGCTTGCCGCGAAAATTCGGCATCGGGTTCGACTTGCGCCAGATCACATCGTTGAGTGTCCAGAAATTGAGATCCTGCAACGCCGCACCGACGCGGAAAATATTGTGATAGGAGCCGATCACCCACATGGTGCCGTTGTCTTTCAGCACCCGGCGCGCCTCGGTCATCCAGGCGCGGGTGAAGCCGTCATAATCGGCAAAGCTGCCGATCTGGTCCCATTTATCATCGACGGCATCGACCTTGGAATTATCCGGCCGACGCAGCTCGTTCTTCAGCTGCAGATTATAGGGCGGATCGGCGAACACCACGTCAACGGAACCTGCCGGCAGGTTGCGCATCGTCTCAATGCAGTCGCCTTCGATGATACGATCGACAGCGTCTTCAAGCTTGATTTCCGGCATGATGCCGCCCCTCTTTAACCATTAAGAGGGGCAATGTGATTCGTTTGTGATTCGCCGTCAAGAGTCTTGTGAATCAAAGTGTTAGCGAGACTCTAATTTGAGTCTCACCGATTCGTCACCTACTACATCTAGTCATTATGGATGAAGCTCAGACGATGGTGCGGGGTGGTCCCCAACGCCAAAATCGCATCGCGATGTGATTTGGTGCCGTAACCGGCGTTCTGCTCCCAGCCGTAACCGGGGTATTCGAGGGCAAGTTTTGCCATCAGCCGGTCGCGTGTCACCTTGGCGATGATCGAGGCCGCCGCAATCGACAGTGACTTGCCATCCCCCTTGACCACCGCCTCGGCCGGGATGGCAAGGCCGGGCAGCTTGTTGCCATCGACCAGCGCATAGGCGGGCTTTATTTTAAGCCCGTCCACCGCGCGGCGCATGGCCAGAAAGGTCGCCTGCAGAATGTTGATCTGGTCGATCTCCTCCACACTGGCCTCGCCAATGGCAAAGGCCACCGCCGCGCTGCAGATCTTGTCGAACAGCGCTTCGCGTTTGGCGTGAGACAGTTTTTTGGAGTCGTTGATCCCCGCCGGAATACGGGCGGGGTCCAGAATGACCGCAGCGGCCATCACCGGGCCGGACAACGGCCCGCGCCCAACCTCGTCGATACCGACGATGGGGGAAAAACCTTTGGCGATGGCGGCGGTTTCAAAAGACATATCAGGCATGTTGCCGGTATAGCGCAGGATGGCAACAAACCAAACAAAAACGGCCCGGATTGCTCCGGGCCGTTTCGTATCCAATCGCGAAGATTAGCGCTTGGAGAACTGGAAGCTCTTACGCGCCTTCGGCTTACCGTACTTCTTACGTTCGACGGTACGCGGATCGCGGGTCAGGAACCCACCGGGCTTCAGAGCGGCGCGCAGCGTCGGCTCGTAAGCGACCAGCGCACGGCTGATGCCGTGACGGACCGCACCGGCCTGGCCCGAAAGACCACCGCCATCAACCAGGATCATGATGTCGAACTGACCATCGCGGCCAGCGGCATTGAGCGGCTGACGGACGATCATGCGCAGCACCGGACGGGCGAAATAAATCTTCTCGTCCTTACCGTTGACCGTGATCTTACCGCTGCCGGGTTTGATCCAGACGCGGGCCACGGCGTCCTTACGACGGCCAGTGGCATACGCACGGCCCAACGCATCACGCTTGGGCGCACCGGGTTCCGTGGCTTGAGTGGCGCTTGCCTGCGGCTTCGCCTTAATCAGCGTTGATTTCAACTCGCTGAAGCTTTTGACTTCTTCGGCCATATCAAATCGCCTTTGCCGGATGATAGTTGGTGTTCTTGGGGTTCAGCTTCGCCACGTCGAGCACAACGGGGCTCTGTGCAGCATGGGGATGCTCGGCACCCGCATAAACCCGCATATTGGCGAGCTGACGACGGCCCAACGGACCATGCGGCAGCATACGTTCCACAGCCTTTTCGAGAACACGGCCAGGGAACTTGCCCGCCATGATCGCACCAGCGGTACGTTCTTTGATGCCGCCGATATAGCCGGTGTGGTGGTAATACACTTTTTTCTTCAGCTTGGCGCCGGTCAGGCGAACCTTATCCGCATTGATGACGATGATATTGTCACCATCATCCATATGCGGGGTGTAGCTGGGCTTGTGCTTGCCACGAAGACGCAGCGCGATGATCGATGCGAGGCGGCCGACCACCAGCCCTTCGGCGTCGATCAGCACCCACTTCTTCTCGATCTCGGATGCCTTGGCCGAGTAGGTGTCCATATGTCTTTCTCCAGTGCCGGGGGCGGCCGGTAAAGACCGCGCATCCCATTCGCGAGGTGCCGTCTATACGGAGGGTTTTGCCGCCCGTCAAGCGCAATAAGTGTATATACCATAGGCTTTTCTGTTAAGCGGTAATATATTACCGCATATATTTGACCACCCCGCCCCGGACGTATTAAATCGCGCCTCAAGGATCGTGCGTCACACTAATTACACAAGAAATAATGCAGAATAATAAATTCTGCATTGACGTGACGATAATTTAGTGATTAAACATATTATCCCCTGCGGAATGGGGATGGAAAGACGCCCAATGCCTGACTATGCCGACAGTCTTATCAAGTCCGTCCTTAGTTCAAACAAAGTGATCGCCATGATCGGGGCCAGTGCCAACCAACAACGTGCGAGCTATTTCGTACTCGGCTACCTGCTCGACCATGGCTACGAAGTCCACCCGATCAACCCCGGTCTGGCCGGTCAGGAAATTCTCGGCCGCAAGGTCTATGCCGCACTGAAGGACGTGCCCGCCCCCGTCGACATGGTCGATGTGTTCCGTGCCGCCGATGCCGTGCCCGGCATTCTGGACGAGGTTCTGGCCGAAAAAGACCGTCTGTCCATCAAGACCCTGTGGCTGCAGCTTGGCATCGTGCATGAAGAAGCCGCCGCAAAGGCCAGCGCCGCAGGGCTGACCGTCATCATGGACCGATGCCCCAAGATCGAATATGGCCGCTTTTCCGGTGAAATCAGCTGGATGGGCGTTAACCGCGGTATCATCGACAATCGCAAGCCGGCGCTGTTCCGCAAGGGCGGCTCTTTGAAGTGGAATTAACTACTCGTGATTTTGGCGGGGCAAGGGCCCCAGAGGGAGAATAAAATGGCAGAGTATGGTTTCAATACGTTGAGTGTTCACGCTGGTGCCCAGCCCGATCCGGCCACCGGTGCCCGCATTACGCCGATTTATCAGACGGCATCCTACGTTTTTGAGAACGCCGAACAGGCCGCGGCCCGCTTTGGCTTACGCGAATTCGGTAACATCTACTCGCGCCTGACCAACCCGACCACCTCGGTGCTGGAAGAACGCGTTGCGGCGCTGGAAGGTGGTTCGGCTGCCGTTGCGGTCTCCTCGGGCCATGCCGCACAATTTTCTCTGCTGTTTGCACTGCTCAGTCAGGGCGACGAATTTGTCGCCGCCACTCAGCTTTATGGTGGTTCGATCAACCAGTTCAGCCACACCTTCAAGCAGTTCGGCTGGAATGTGAAATGGGCCGACGGCACCAATCCTGAAAACTTCAAAACGGTTATCACCGAAAAG
>JBAVPS010000513.1:0-1931 GCA_049693315.1 Rhizomicrobium sp.
GATACCAAGGGGCCGGGCGACACGCTGCCCTTCCACCCCTTCTTCACCTTGCGCGACGCGGTGGCGGTTATTCTGTTCCTGATCGTCTATGCCGTGTTCGTTTTCTATGCCCCCGACGCTTTTGCCAGCCCGGATAATGCCATCCCGGCCAATCCGCTGGTCACCCCGGCCGAGCTGACACCGGAATGGTACTTACGCCCCTATTACGCCATGCTGCGCGCCATTCCGTTCAAGCTGATGGGTGTGATCGTGCTGTTCGGCGCTTTTGTCAGCCCGCTGTTCGCCCCCTGGCTCGATTACGGCAAGGTGCGGTCCTGCCGTTTCCGCCCGCTGATGAAGCTGTTCTTCTGGGGGCTGGTCGCCAGCGGAATCATTCTGGGCTATGTCGGTTCGGAACCGGCTGACGGCGTGTTGCAGCTGGGCGCGCTGCCGCTGCCGCTGATCTGGCTCGGGCGGCTGGCCACGTTGTATTATTTCACCTTTTTCTGGGTGGTGATGCCGGTTTTGAGCAAGATCGAAAAGACCTTGCCGGTGCCGGTATCGATCGCCAGGCCCGTGCTGGAGACCACACCATGAGCCGCCACACTCTGCTCAAAGCGGGCCTCATGGCCCTTGGTCTGGTGCTGCCTTTTGCATCGGCGGTGGCCGATACCACGGCGCTGAAACCGCCGCCGCAAAAATGGTCGTTCGACGGGCCCCTCGGTCGCTATGACCGGGCCAGCCTGCAACGCGGCTTTCAGGTCTATCGCGAGGTTTGCGCCGCCTGCCATGGCATGAACTTCGTGCGTTTCGGTGATCTTGCCGCCGCCAGTGGTCCCGGCTTTGATGAAGCGGCGTTACGCAACATCATGGCCTCGTTCCAGCTACCGGCCGGGCCGAATGACAAGGGCGAAACCACCGACGATGCCGGTGCGCCGCTGACCCGCACCGCCAAGGTGACCGATGCCATTCCATCGCCCTTTGCCAACGATCAGGCGGCACGGGCCGCCAACAACGGGATGCTGCCGCAGGATATGTCGCTGATCGTCAAGGCGCGCGCTGGCGGGGCGGATTATATCTATGCCCTGCTGACCGGTTATCGCGATGCCCCGCATGGTTTCCAGATGGCGCAGGGTATGAGCTACAATCCCTATTTCGCCGGGCGCGCCATCGCCATGGTGCCACCGCTGGCTGACGATACCGTAACCTTTGGCGACGGCACCAAAGCGACGACGGCGCAGGAAGCCCGCGATGTAACTAACTTTCTGGCCTGGGCGTCGGACCAGACGCTGGAAATGCGCCACCGTATCGGGCTTGAGGTTCTCGCCTTTCTGATCTGGTTCGCTGGTCTGTTGGCGCTGTCCTGCCGCAAGGTGTGGAAAGACAACCAATAGCCTGATTATCCGGAACTACATCACCGCGCCGATGTGCCAGGGAACGAATTCGGCATCGCCGTAACCCAGTTCCTCGCTTTTGGTCTTTTGGCCGGACGCCACCTTCAGCATCAGATCGAGAATGCCCGCCCCGGCTTCGGCTATCGTCGTGGTGCCGTCGGCAATCGGACCGCAATTGAAATCCATATCCTCGATCAGCTTGTCATACATCGGCGTATTGGAAGCGAGCTTGATCGATGGCGTCGGCTTGTAACCAAAGGCCGAGCCGCGCCCGGTGGTGAAAACAATCAGATTGGCCCCCGACGCGACCTGACCGGTGGCCGAACAGGGATCAAAGCCGGGGCTGTCCATGAAAACCAAGCCGTGGGCGGTGATCGGTTCGGCATATTGCACCACCTGGTTCAGCGGACTGGTACCCGCCTTGGCCACCGCGCCCAGCGACTTTTCCAAAATGGTGGTGATGCCGCCCGCCTTGTTACCCGGCGAGGGGTTATTGTTCATCTCCATCTTGTTCTGGGCGGTGTAGTCCTCCCACCATTTTATGCGGGCGTTCAGGGT
>JBAVPS010000514.1:0-1634 GCA_049693315.1 Rhizomicrobium sp.
CTTGCCCTTTTCGAGCTTTTCAACCGACGTTGCCGCCTTGATCTTCATGCCCTGCGCCACGAACGCCTTGTGGGCCAAGCCAGAGATTTCTTCATCTTCGACCGGCAGAATACGGTCGAGCACTTCGACCACCGTCACCTCGGCCCCCAGCGCATTATAGAAGCTGGCAAACTCGATCCCGATGGCACCCGAGCCGACAACCAGCAGCTTCTTGGGGAAGACATCCGGCGTCATGGCTTCGCGCGCCGTCCAGATCAGCTTGTGATCGGGTTCCAGCCCGGGAAAAACCCGCGGGCGTGAACCGGTGGCCAGAATGACGTTCCTGGTGGTGTAATCCGCCACAGTGCCATCGGCAGCGGTCACCGACACCTTGGTGGCGGCGGCAAGCTTGGCCGTGCCGCTGATCACGGTGATCTTGTTCTTCTTCATCAGAAAGCCGACGCCCGCCGACAGCTTACCCGCCACGGTGCGCGAGCGTTTGACGATCTTTTCCAGATCGAAACTGGTGTCTTTGGCAACAAAGCCGAATTCACCGGCCCGCTGCATCAACCGCCAGACTTCCGCCGAACGAAGCAGCGCCTTGGTCGGAATGCAGCCCCAGTTGAGGCAGACCCCGCCCAGCTTATCACGTTCCACCACAGCGGTTTTGAGGCCGAGTTGCGAAGCGCGGATGGCCGCGACATAGCCGCCGGGGCCACCACCGATTACGATCACGTCGAAGGAATTGGTATCAGCCATTGAACACACCTATGATCAGGACACTGACGAAAGTCAGCATCAGCATTGTGAAATAGCCCAGCGCCAGAACGGTCCCCTTGGTCACTGTGGCAAGCCAGCTCTGTCCGTAAAAACGTCGAAGCGAAAGTGCCAGATAGAGCAGGAACCAGAAGAAAAATGCCCCGGCGACCAGCTTACGATTAAAGTCCTGGGCCAGATATCCGCCCATCAGGGTGGCAACAAAAGAAAAGCTGTGCAGGTTGAGCACAAAGATCAGATGGTCGACAAAGAAGAAATCTTTACGCCGCCCAAGATACAGAACCCATAACAACAGCGCCAGCGACGGCAGAAACAGCACCATCGCCCGGGGGATCCATTCGGTCAGCGTGCCGTTCAGCGCGGCCGCATCGGTCGATAATTTACGCAAGGTTTCCATAAGGGCACGACCAGCCCAATCGTTCTTTGCGTGTGTCTTGTTGACGTCATCATCATTCAGCAGCTTTTGCAGACGCTGCACCGCCGGATCCGACAGGTTGTTGTGCACCGCACCGAAGGGCGCGAAGAAAACCGGTTTGAGGGTGGAGCTGCCCGCACCGCCCGCTTCCCCCACAGAAACCGTGGAGCCACCGCGGTGCCCATCGACCACCGCCATCTGCATAATGGCGATATGGCCGAAGGACAGAATGACAAAGAAGAACAGCGAAACGAACAGATAAAGCCGCACCGCAGGCACGTAACTTTGCGAGCGGCCTTCACGGAAAGCCTGTGCCAGTTCGCCGGGCTGAAACATCAGCGCCCACGCGGTACGCAGTATCCGGCTGTCAAAGCTGATGATGTCGTTCAGAAATTCATGCAGCAAAGTGCCGACGCGGCGCCGATGCGTATTGGTCGACTGACCGCAATGGGCGCAGTATGGC
>JBAVPS010000515.1:0-2795 GCA_049693315.1 Rhizomicrobium sp.
TGGGCCGTCAAGAAATAAACTGCGCTGACCTGCCATAACCGGGTAATAAAAAAACCCGTAAGGGGCCGAAGCCGATAGATCTGATACAACCCCGTACCAAAAACACGCAAAGGGTTAACCCACCTTAAGCTA
Source organism: Rhizomicrobium sp. (assembly GCA_049693315.1). Taxonomy (GTDB): domain Bacteria; phylum Pseudomonadota; class Alphaproteobacteria; order Micropepsales; family Micropepsaceae; genus Rhizomicrobium. Next base: position 133 of record JBAVPS010000515.1, read on the forward strand.
CCCGGTTAAGGATATACGCTGCCAGTCGGCCATGCGGTTGCGATTCCACGTCGCCTGACGCTTGGCAAACTGACGGGTGGCGGTGATGGCCTTTTCGACCGCCTCACCCTCGGCCATGGTGCCGTCGGCCATCGCCAGGATTTCGCGCAAACCCAGCACCTTTGCGGCGGGTAAAGCCGGGTCCAGCCCGCGCAGGGCTTCCGCCTCGGACCCCGCCCCCATGGCCAGCATCTGACGAAAGCGCAGCGCAATACGGTCGCGCAAAACCGGGCGCGGCAGATCAACCACGAACCTGGCCAGACGAAGCCCCGCCAGCACCGGCGGCTGATTTTGCTTTTGCCATTCGGCAAGCGGCGTGCCCGTCGCCATGAACACTTCATAGGCACGCAAGACCCGCTGCGGATCACTGGGGCGCAGCCCGGCCGCCGTCAGCGGGTCTAGGCGGGCCAGCTCGGCATGCAGCGCGGCAACACCAATATTCTCAAGCTTTTCGCGCGCCGCAGCCCGCACCATGTCCGGCGTTGGCGGCACGGCGGCCAGCCCCTCGGTCAGGGCGGCAAAATACATTCCGGTCCCGCCGGTAAAAACCGGCATCAAGCCCCTGGCCCGAACCTGCACCAGAGCCTGCGCCGCCTCGTCCCGGAAGCGGCCCAGCGAATAGCTTTCGCGCGCCGGAACATGGCCATAGAGCATATGCGGCACGGCGGCTTCATCTGCGACACTGGGCCGGGCCGACAGAATACGCAGCTCGGCATAGACCTGCATGGAATCGGTGTTGATGATCGCCCCGCCCATGGCCCGGGCCCAGGAAAGGGCCAGCGCCGACTTGCCGCTGGCGGTTGGGCCTGCGATAAGCACCGCATCGCAATCATGGGGGTAAGGAAAGTGACTGTCGCGCATGTTCTGAACGTGGTGGCCCAAAAAGCTGGAAACGAAGCGGAAAAGCTGGCGGATATTTTCCGTTCATACGGCGATTTACACTGGTTGTCGCCAGCAAAAGCGTTCGACATTGCCCTGACGGACACGCGCGCCGAAATCCTGCCCCAAACCATCCTGACCCAAGCCCGCGAACATGCCGCGAACGTCAAGGCCGACATCAATCTGGTGGCCACGGCCGAGCGGCGCAAGAAACTCCTGATTGCGGATATGGATTCGACCATCATCACCGCCGAATGTCTGGACGAACTGGCCGATTTCGCCGGGCTGAAAAGCCATATCGCCGCCATTACCGAACGGGCAATGCGGGGCGAGATCGAATTTGCCGGGGCCTTACGCGAACGTGTCGGCCTGCTCAAAGGGCTGCCGCTCGGTGCCTTACAATCGGTGTGGAACGAACGCATCCACCTTACCCCCGGGGCTAAAAGCCTGCTCACGACAATGAAGGCCCACGGTGCCCGTGCCTTGCTGGTTTCAGGGGGCTTTGGCTATTTCACCTCCCGCGTGGCGGCGGCGGCGGGGTTTGATGAAGACCGCGCCAACCATCTGATCGACGATGGCGAGAAGCTTACCGGTGCGGTGGGCGAACCGATCCTGGGCAAGGAGGCGAAACTCGCCGCGCTGGAAGACGAAGCCGCCCGGCTCGGACTGTCACTGGCCCAGACGCTCGCGGTGGGTGATGGGGCCAATGATCTGGCGATGATCGGCCGGGCCAGCAAAGCCGGTGGCTTAGGCGTGGCGTTTCATGCCAAGCCGGTGGTCGCCGCCGCCGCCGGGGCCCGCATCGACCATGGGGATCTTTGCGCCCTGCTCTATCTTCAGGGCTATACCGACGCGGACATCATTGGCTAATGCCGTAACTTAGCTGGCGGCGCTTTGGGCGCGGTTTTGTAAGGCTGTATCGTCAGGCGCAGATACAGCCGCGCCTTACCGCGCATAACCTCGACCATCACGCTGCGCCCCGCCGCCGTCATCGCCACCATGCGGGCCAGATCACGCGAATCCGAGACCCTCTTGCCGTCATATCCGGTCACGACATCGCCGCTGCGCAAACCCGCCTGTGCCGCCGGACCGCCCGACGCGGCCCCGGTCACCAGCGCCCCGCCATTTTCGGCCTGACGCACATTCATGCCGACCCAGCCGCGATGCACCGCCCCAAACTGGCGCAGCTGCGCAACAACATCGCGCACCATATTGGAAGGGATGGCAAAGCCGATGCCAACCGAGCCGCCGGACGGTGAAAAGATCGCCGAATTGACGCCGATCACCGCGCCATCCATATCAAACAGCGGACCACCGGAATTGCCCTTGTTGATCGGCGCGTCGGTCTGGATGAAATCGTCATAATCGCCAATTTCGATATTGCGGTTGCGCGCCGAAATGATCCCCGCCGTTACGGTCGAACCAAGCCCGAAGGGATTACCGATGGCGATAACCCATTCACCAATACGCGCCCGGTTGGAATCGCCAAAATGGGCATATGGCAAGGGCTTTTTGGGTTGCACTTTGATCAGCGCCAGATCGGTTTTTTCATCACGGCCGACCAGTTTGGCCGCCAGAGTTTCGCCATTGTTAAGCGAGACTTCGATCTTGTCCGCCCCCTCAACGACATGGTTGTTGGTGACGATAAAGCCCGACGCATCAATGATGAACCCCGAACCAACCGAGGTGATGTGATGCACCGAAGCCTTTGCCCCCGGCGTCTTTTTAAAAATATCCTGCAATCG
>JBAVPS010000516.1:0-9579 GCA_049693315.1 Rhizomicrobium sp.
GGCAGCTCGATGCCTTCCGCCTTGGCGCGGATCAGCAGCGCCGGGGCCGTGGCGGCACCTTCGGCCAGCGGCGCGCCGGGGGCGCTGAGATCCTGTGGGCGCTTACCCTGACCGATACCGATGCCAAAGCTGTAATTGCGTGATTGCGGGCTGGTGGCAGTCAGCACCAGATCGCCCAGGCCCGACAGCCCCATCAGGGTTTCCGGGCGTGCCCCCAGGGCCTCGCCCAGTCGGCGCAGCTCGGCAAACGAGCGGGCAATCAGTGCTGCACGGGCGCTTTCGCCCAGGCCTAAACCATCCACAATGCCTGACGCGATGGCGTAGACATTCTTGGCGGCCCCGCCCAGGGCCACACCGATGATGTCGTCACTGACATAGGGGCGGAAGGCGGCATGGCTTAACGCGGTTTGCAAGCCCTCGGCCACCGCCGGGGTGGCGGCAATGGTGACGGCGGTGGGCAACTCGCGTGCCGAATCAGCGGCAAACGAGGGGCCGGACAGCACCGCAGGGATAAAGTTTGGTGCGGTTTCGCTTAAGATTTCGGTCAGAAGCCGGCCACTGCCCAGCTCGATCCCCTTGGCACACAGCGCCAGCGGCACCCCTTCGGCGGTCACCGCCGTAAGGGCCTGCAACATGCTGCGTAAGTGCTGCGCCGGGCTAACCAGCAGCAGCGCGTCGGCCCGGGCCGCCATCGCCAGATCACTGGTCGGCATGATGGTCGGCGGCAAGGTAATACCGGGCAGGAAGCGGCTGTTCTCGTGGCTTTTCGCCATAGCGGCGGCCAGCTCCGGCTCGCGCGCCCACAAGGTAACGGTGCGCCCGGCCCGTGCTGCGGTCAGCGCCAGGGCGGTGCCCCAGGCCCCCGCGCCGATCACACCGATTTTATCGTAACGGTTTTTTTCTACGTTTTGCGTCATGTTTTTCGTGGGCCTGGCCGTCCGGGCGGTATGGTGTTTGGTTGACCCTTAATCTGCAACGACTATCTTGATCTTATGACGGCCTTCATAGCGCCGCCGCTCCTTTAACGATACGAGCCGCAATGCATATCACCAAAAAATTCTTCGTCCGTGCAATATCTCCGCTGTTGGTCAGCGTTCCACTGCTTTTGGGCCTTGGCGGTGCGGGCCAGCAGGCGCAAACCCCGCCACGGGTGCAGTTTTCCAAGGCGGATGGCGAGACGCTGGACCGGGTCAGTGCCTATCTTAACGGTGTCCACAGCATGAAGGGGCGTTTCACGCAGATCGGACCACAAGGTCAGATTGATCGCGGCACCTTCTACCTCCAGCGGCCGGGCAAGGTGCGTTTTGAGTATGATGCGCCATCCCCCCTGCTGATTGTTGCCGACGGTCAGACCATTGCGGTGGCCAACAAGCGGCTTAACACGGTGGATCGCTATCCGGTGTCAGAAACGCCGTTTTCCTTCTTTCTGGGCGACAAGATCGACCTGCGTCATGGCCAGATGGTGATGGCGGTTAAGACCGAGCCCGGCACCATCACGCTGCGCGCCCGCACCAGCCGGCTGCGCTACACCTCGAACCTGAATTTCATGTTTTCCGCACCCGGTATCGAGCTGCGTCAGTGGGTAGTGACCGATCCGCAGGGCGGCACCACAACCATTGCGCTTGATCAGGTTGAGACCGGTGCGGCCATCGCGGCCAGTGTTTTCGCGCTGCCGAAAAAACAGCCCGCGCCGACTACGCCGCCACAGACAAGTCCCTCAAAGTGAGTGTTCGCCGGTAAAATGCGTAAAAAGCTCTTTCGGATTGGTTTGATCTGTAACCGTACGTCGCCTTCTTGTGTTGGTGTCGATCAGGCGGTGCATGAATGGGCTGTGCGGGCGGCGCGGGAATGCGGGCCACATCTGCCGCTGCTTATCCCGGCGCTGACCGATCCGCTTGATCCCGACGATGTGGTCGAATCGCTCGACGGGTTCATTTTTCCGGGCGGGATATCCAATATTCATCCCGCCCGTTATGGCGCGATGCTGACCAATCCGAAAAGTCTTGCCGACCCGGCGCGGGATGGGCTGACCTTGCCGCTGCTCAAGGCGGTGATCGCTTCGGGCAAGCCGGTTCTCAGCATTTGCCGCGGCTTTCAGGAGCTGAATGTCGCCCTTGGCGGCACGCTGCATCAGGCGGTGCACAAGGTGCCGGGGCGGCTGGACCATCGCGCGTCGCTGGAAAAGCCGATGGAGACCAAATTTGCCCCCGTTCACGAGGTGACGCTGGTCGAGGGTGGTGTGCTGGCCGGGATGGGCTTGCCGAAGACCTTCATGGTCAATTCTCTGCACGGGCAGGGGGTGGACCGTCTGGCCGGGGCGCTTAGCGTCGAGGCGTGTGCCTCGGATGGTCAGATTGAAGCGGCGTCGATGCCGGATGCGCCCGGTTTTGTGCTGGGGGTGCAGTGGCATCCCGAGTGGCGCTGGGCGGAAACCCCGGCTTCGCGGGCGATTTTTAATGCTTTTGCCATGGGTGTTGCACGCTAGTGCTGCGTAAACGAATCTATAAGCGGATTACGCGCATTTAATTCGTGTTATAATTAGCACAGTCATTAAAAATAACTCACTTTTGTCGTTTCCGCATAAAAAACTTGAACAGTGTGTCTTCTGTGCCTATATTCAATTCACGAACGGGTACAAGAGTCCGACAAGCACTGCCCCCCCCGCTCGCGAGTCGGACATCCCTTTCGTCGATTGTGTCGGCCTCCCCTCCCGACACTGTCAATGAAGCGCAATGGGCGCTGACGCCCGGCAGGAATTTTCCCTGCCGGGCGTTTCATTTTGTGGCGTGGTTGGGGATTGATTTGCCAAAATACATCCTGCCGGGGTACCAAGGGGATGTTCCTGCGTTTCAACGCTTTTGTCTGATCCGTAACGAGTTTGCTATGCTGCCAAAAATCATATTGAGCCAGAAAACCCTGCAGTCGCGTCTGAAATGGGGTGGTCTTGGGGCTGTGATCTGTTTTGCCCTGCTTGCGCTGGCCGATGGCTCGCTGAAGGCCAAAACCGGGGCCGGGCTGACCGATTTGCAGCTGGCCTCAACCGGCCCGGCGGTCCGCTTTATTCTGGATCGTTGGCAAAGTCAGATGGATGCCGCCCTGGTGGGCTTTATCGTCGGCTTCGATTTTCTGTCCATCCTGTTTTACGGTCTGGCACTGCATAGCGGTACCATTCTGGCACGTGAGTGCTTTGCCCCCACTGCGGGCGGTTTGCGCCGCCTGCTTGATGCCTTAAGCATCGCCCCGCTGGTAGCGGTGCTGTGCAATCTGGCGGTAAACGGGCTTGATCTGGCTATATTGACCATGGGGCCGAGCGAAATTCTGGCCACGCTGGCCTATCAGGCGACGGTGGTGCTGGCGGCAGCCTTTCTGGCTGGTCTGATCCCGACGCTGGCCGTGGCGCTGGTTCTGGCGATTCGTCGCCGTTCTTAAAGCGTTAAAGTCTTTCCTGCGCGGGCCTTTACGGCGCCTGCGCTGGCCAGTATAGCCGACGCCAACAGAGGAAATTTGACCATGCGTCCGGATACCGAACGTGCTTTAGCCGACATCGAGCAGGCCATCGCCCTGCTGAGGAGGCATCTTTGACTGGGATAACGCGCTTCGTCGCCTCGACGAACTAAACGCCAAATCCGAAGACCCTGCGCTGTGGAACGATTCGGTTCTGGCGCAGAAGCTGATGCGCGAGCGTCAGAAGCTGGAAGCCAGTATCGGCTCGCTGCGGAAAATTCAGTCCGAGCTGGATGATACCCGCGGTCTGATCGAAATGGCTGAAGCCGAAGGCGATGCCCATGTGCTGGAGGATGCCGAAGCCTCGGTCGCGATCCTGCGCAAGCATGCCGATGAACAGCGCCTGCAATCGATGCTGTCGGGTGAAGCCGATGGCAACGACACCTACCTTGAAATTCACGCCGGGGCGGGTGGCACCGAAAGCCAGGACTGGGCCTCGATGCTGCTGCGCATGTACACCCGCTGGGCCGAGCGCAAGGGCTACAAGGTCGATTACCTTGAAGAAAGCGAAGGCGAAGCCGCCGGCATCAAATCGGCGACCATTCTGGTCAAAGGTGAAAACGCCTATGGCTGGCTCAAAACTGAGGTCGGTGTGCATCGTTTGGTACGCATCTCACCGTTTGATGCCAATGCCCGCCGCCACACCAGCTTTTCCTCCGTCACGGTCTATCCGGTGATCGATCAGACTATCGAGGTGGCGATCGACGAAAAAGACTGCCGTATCGACGTCTATCGTGCATCCGGCGCGGGCGGTCAGCACGTCAACAAGACGGAAAGCGCGGTGCGTATCACCCACATGCCGTCGGGCATTGTGGTGTCGAGCCAGACCCAGCGCTCGCAGCATCAGAACCGCGCCATCTGCTGGGACATGCTGCGTTCACGCCTCTATGAAATCGAGCTGAAACGCAAACAGGACGAAACCGGCGCCTTTGTCGGTGAAAAATCTGATATCGGCTGGGGCCATCAAATCCGCTCTTATGTGCTGCAGCCCTATCAGATGGTCAAGGATTTGAGGACCGGGGTGGAAAGCCGCCTGCCGCAGGATGTGCTTGATGGCGAGCTTGATCCGTTCATGGCGGCGGCGCTGGCCGCTTCGCTGGGTGGTAAGAAGATCGAGCCAATCGCCGATCTCGAATAAGCCATACGATATGCCAACAAAAAACCGCCAGTAATGGCGGTTTTTTTATGCCCGATTCAAACCCGCGCCCCAAGCCCGCGGTGCCCGAAATGGCTTTTAAGCTTTCAGTGCGGTGTAGCTGGCGCCATTGACCGGGGTCAGCGGCGGCGGCACCACGGTGGGGGCGTCTGCCGGATCGGCCTCTGCCTCGTCATTGGCCAGCACCGTTTTGTCTTCGATGCCAAGCGGATTTTCGGAATGGCGGCAATTGCCTTCGAAGAAGGCACCGGTTTCGACCGCGAAGGCCTCGTGTACGATGTTGCCTTCAACATGGCAGGTGTTGGCCAGTAAAATCTTGTGGGCGCAGATGCTACCCTCGACCCGGCCACGGATGGTCACTTCCTCAGCAACGATGTCGCCGTGGATAAAGGCCTTTTCACCAATAACAAGGCCCGCGCTGCGCACATCGCCTTCGATGCGGCCGTCGATCTGGATGTCGCCCGCCGAAGACAGTGTGCCGGTAACCACCAGATCGGCGCTGATAATCGACGGTGCTGCCGAACTGCGTACCAGACGCTTACCCTGACCTGCCAGCGCGACCGGTGCAGCGACAGCGGTTTCCTTATCCTTACCCTTGTTTGAGAACATAACGCCCTGCCTCGATAAAGTTACGTGGATTTCTCAAAGTACCATCGTACCACACTTCGTAATGGACATGTGGTCCGGTGCTGCGTCCCGTTGAACCCAATTTGCCGATTGGCGTGCCTTTTTCAACCCGTGATCCGACATGCACCAGAATCGCGGCAAGATGTCCGTATTTCGTGTGAATGCCATAGCCGTGATTGATATCGACCATGTTGCCATAGGCCCCATTCATGCCGGCACCCGCCACCACACCGGGGGCGGTGGCACGGATCAGCGAGCCATAAGGGCCGGAAAAGTCCATGCCGGGATGAAAAGCATAGCGGCCGGTAATCGGATCGGTGCGGGCACCAAAGGGGCTGGAATTTTCAAACTGGCTGCCCACCACCGGGGTGGTGAGCGGAATATGGTACAGCCCGACCAGGTACTGGTTGAGCTGATCCAGCGTCGCATAGGCTTTGCCATAGGCGTTCTGGAAGGTGGGGTCGCTGACGCCCGGTGCACGGTCGGGATCAATCGGAATTTCCGGCCCCCCCATGCCGCGGTGGGTGTCAACGCGGGCGATATACTGATCGGCGCTGATGCCTGCTCGGCGTAACAGGGTCTGAATTTGCCGCACGCCACCAGCGGCCTCACCCTGCGCCAGCACCATCAATTGGGTTTCTTCGACGCCAATGCGCTGGACATGGTCGGTTTCGCTGGCCAGCTGGCGCAAGGCCGGATGGCGCGCCACAGTGGCGGGGGTGATGGCCTGGGTGCGGTGGCGGCCAAAGAATGCGCCGGCCCAACGGTCGACGGTGCCGCCAAAATTCAGAAAGCTCGCCTTGCGCACCCTGGGTTGCTGGCCGGATGGCGCAGCGGAAGGCGGCGGGGCCGGTAAAACGTAATTGTCGCTGTCGAGGTTGACCGGTGTGCCATTGCCAGCGCTGCCATTACCGTTGCCGGAAGACGTAACGTTGCGGGCGCTGCCAGCCAGCGCTGAATCGACCTGCTGCTTGCGACCCAGAAAGCGCAGAATGGCATTCTGTTTGGCTTCCAGCTCGCCCGCAGTCGCCTTGAAACGATCCTGCGAGGCGACCAGCGCGCTGTTGACCTCGTCATACGACAATTGCAGGCCAGCGACGCGGTCTTCATAGGTCGCCTGCATCTGGTGAAAGCGTTTTTCTTTGGCGGAGATAATGCGGTCCTTGAAAATCACGTTGACCGAGGAAAACGCGACCCAACCCAGAAAAAGCACGGTACAGGACGCCAGCACCGCCTGCAGCAGTGGCCCGAACGATAAAAACTGCACATGGCCTTCGCTACGGATATAGATCTGACGTTCCGGGAAGGTTTCGTGCAGCCACGCCCTTACATACTCAACGAGCGTCTGTGTCATGTTCAGACTTCCCCTCGGACTGCGTAATGCATCCCATTCCACCCGGGCGGCATTTCACCCAATTATGTGGGCTTAATCAAGCATAAGCCGGACAATTCTGACGTGTTTGCATAAAATGGTGTTGAAAAGAGTGGGTTTTGACCGCCAATTATTAATAGTTGACGGGCGCGGTTATTTCCGCAGCTGTCATCTTTACGAATGGCGGTTCAACTTTTAACTTAATTTATCACGTCTCTGGATTAGTGCAGTCCAGCATTGCAACCATGATTGGTGTACAGCCGTAGAAAATCTATACCGAGCTTTTACTGGCATATAGGGGCAAGATCAGCCATGAAAGACATCCGAAATCATTGAGGCGTAAAGCTTTGCCGGGGAATCCGTTACAGCGCTGGCGGTTGCCGCGATGGCCGCTCCGGCAATGGTGTGTCCCGCTGAAGCGGCATTTCACGTCGCGGCCCTACTGCGTATTTTGCCACGGGCTGTGGGGCTTTGTTGCGGCAACGCTGTTCTTTCTGATTGCCGCCTGGATCCGGCTGTTGTTCGGGCCGGTCTCGCTCGGCCCCTTTGCCAGTGCCGTTTCGGGCGCGCTGGCCGATGCGCTGCCGCCCGGTCTCAGCATGACCTATGAGCGGGCCGAGGTCGAATGGGCCCGCGAAGAAGGTGGTGTGACCCTGGCGGTGCTGGGCAGCGATTTGCGCGAGAGTGACGGCACCCCGATTGTTCAGGCCCCTAAGGCCTATATTGATCTGGCGCTGGCCCCCCTGTTGGAGGGCCGCTTTGCCGTGCAGCGTGTCGCGCTGGTCGGGGCCCGGCTGACCGTGGTCCACACAAAAGCGGGGCGCTGGCGTCTGGGCAATGACGATGCATTGCTCGACCGGTTGCGTGAACGATTTTCTACCCCCGGCGAGGGAACCAGCCTTAAGCGCTTTGCTGTGCGCCGGGCAGATCTGGCGATTGTTGACGAGGTAACCGGAATTCGGGTTGCCGCTACCGATGCCGAACTCCGTCTCAGCCATCCCAGAAATGCCCCGGGCGATCTGGATCTGCGTTTAAAAATGGCGCTGGCGGTGGGGGGGCAACCGGCGCAGCTGTCGGCCAATCTTCATTTGCCCAAAGGCACAGGTGCTTCAAAAGCGGATGTGACGGTTAAAGGGCTGCAATTGTCGGCACTGGCCACCGGCAGGCATCTGGGCATACTGCGGTATGCGCCGCTGACGACGGATATTACGGCTCATCTTGCCAGTCAGTCGGGGCATCTTTTGTGGGCCGATACCAGCCTTTCCGCTCATGGTCAGATGAAGCTGCCGTCGGTGCAGGTGCCTGTACAGGTGCGCAAGCTGTCGCTTAATGCCCGCTATAACGGGGCCACACATCAGCTGCGCATCAGTGATGCCCGCATGGATGCCGATCGTATGCAGGGCCATCTGCAGGCGGTGGCGCAGATCCTTAAAAATCCGGATGGCAGCATCGCCAGCATCAATGGCAATGTGCAGGCCGATAGTCTGTCCGCCGATCTGCCGGGGCTTTATGGTGCGCCGGTTGCCTTCGGGGCGGCGACGTTAAAAGCCGTTTGGCAGGGCCAAAGCCAGCAACTTGATATCAGCGAATTAAAATCCAGTGGGGCCCCCTTTGCGCTGCAGGCTGCGGGCCGCGTGAATTTTGCCGGTGCGACGCCAGCAATTGATCTGGATGGTACGCTGGCGGCACTCAGCGTGCGGGATTTGGTGCGCTATTGGCCGATGACGGTGGCTCATGGCGCACGGGCGTGGGTTGACCGTAATATGCCGTCGGGGCGTATCGGGCCACTCAGCATTGCCATTCATCTGCCAGCCGGTACGCCGGAAAATCTGTCGCTGACCCGTGATGCCGTCCATGTGTCGTTTCCGATTGAGAATGCCACGGCGGACTATCTTAATGGGCTGACGCCAATCACCGAGGCGCAAGGCATCGCCGTGCTGACCGGGACCGATTTTACCATTAATGTCCGCTCGATGAAGATCGGGCCGATTGCGGTCACCGGCGGGCGGTTTTTTGTTCCTGATATCAATGCGCCCACCCAGATCGGCAAAGTCGATGTCCGCCTGCAGGGCAGCGTGGCCGATGTGCTGAGGCTGATCGACATGAAACCGCTCGGCTATCCGACCCGGTTCGGCATTGCGCCGCAGGCGGCTACCGGTGCGGCGCAGGTGGCGCTGAAGCTCGATATTCCGCTGCGCCACGATGTTTCCGTTGATACAATCAAGATTGATGTCGGCGTCGAGACCAAGGGGCTTGGCCTTGTGCTGGGGCCGCATTTCAAACTCACCGATGGTATGGTCGGCTTTACGGTCGGCAATACCGGATTGCATGCGGTCGGGACCACGGGGATCGGCGGCTCACCTGGACGGCTGGCGATAGACTGGACCGAAGATTTCCGCAGCCAGCAACCGGTCAGCACGCGGATTGCGGTTAAAGGGGTGCTGGATGCGGCGGCCCGGCGCAGCATTGGTCTGCATACGGATGGGTATATCCATGGGCCGATCGCACTGTCGGGCAGCTTCACCGGGAATAAGGGATCTATCCGTCAGGGCGAGCTTAATCTGGATCTGACACCCGCCACGGTGACGGTGGACGCCATCGGTCTGGCCAAGCCCGCCGGTTTTGCCATCACGGGGCATATGGGACTTGTTTTTGGCCCGCACACTCAACCTGCCGCCGCTAGTTTTCGGCTGAACGGTCAGGGCATTGCGGTCGTTGCCAACACCCAGTTCGCGGCCGATGGCTCGCTTGCCGCGCTGCAGATGCCGGTTTTCCATATTGGTCAGAAAAACGATTTTTCCCTCAGCCTGACCCACACGGCCCAGATGACCGACATTCAGTTGCAGGGGCGGCTGTTCGACGGTTCGCGCCTGATGCGTCATGGCAGTGACGAGGCTGACGGCGCGCTGGACGAGACGCC
>JBAVPS010000517.1:0-9836 GCA_049693315.1 Rhizomicrobium sp.
GCATAAACCCTATGAAAGATAGGAATAGCATGCGGCGCGCCGGTGCTTGGCAGCGCCTGCATCGATAGCCTATAAGGCGTCCATGGCCGCTTTTCTGAAAATGCATGGACTTGGCAACGATTTTGCCGTTTTCGACGCCCGCAGGCAGACCCTGACGCTGACGCCTGCCATCGCCCGCGCGCTCGGTTCGCGCAAACGCGGCATTGGCTGCGACCAGATCATTGTCATCGCCCCGGGGCGGGATGGTGCCGATGCCACCATGCGCATTGTCAATGCCGATGGGTCGGAAGTCGAAACCTGTGGCAACGCCGCCCGCTGTGTTGCCAGACTGCTGCTGGCCGAAACCGGCAAGCGCGAGGTGACACTGGCCACACTGGGCGGACTGTTACGCTGCAGCGATGCCGGCGCGGGCCTGATCAGCGTGGATATGGGCATCGCCCACACCGTGTGGGACAAGATCCCGCTGGCGGAAGAAGTCGATACCAACCGTTTTGTCCTCGATGTCGCGGGGGACAAATGGGAAGCGGCCGCCGTCTCGATGGGCAATCCGCACTGCGTCCTGTTTGTCGATGATGCCGAGGCCGCCGATGTTGCCGCCATTGGCGCGCGCATCGAAACCCACGCCCTTTTCCCCAGGCGCACCAATGTCGAATTTGTCAGCCTGATTGGCCCCGACCATTTGCGGATGCGGGTCTGGGAGCGCGGTGCCGGGATCACCGAGGCCTGTGGCTCGGGGGCCTGTGCGACCGCCTTTGCCGCCTTCCGTCGCGGCCTGACTGGCGCTGCGGTGCGGGTGCAGCTGGATGGTGGCGAACTGGAACTGTCTGTCACCGATGGCCATGTCATCATGACCGGCCCGGCAACCCAGGTGTTTGCTGGCGACATCTCACTCAATGGGCTGACTGCGTGAGCGAAGCGGATATTGTCACCTTCGGCTGCCGGCTCAACGCCTATGAATCCGAAGCGATCAGGCAGCGTCTCAAAACCGCGGGCATCGAAGACGCCATTGTCGTCAACACCTGCGCGGTGACGGCCGAGGCGGTGCGCCAGTCGCATCAGGCGATCCGCAAGATCAAACGCGAACAGCCGGACAAACGCATCATCGTCACCGGTTGCGCCGCGCAAATCATCCCCGACACCTATGCCGCCATGACCGAAGTCGATCTGGTGCTGGGCAATGCCGAGAAGATGAATGCGGCCAATTACGCCCGTGGTGCCAACGACCGCACCCGCGTTGGCGACATCATGACCATCGATACTGCCGAGCCGCATTTCGTCCCCGGCTTCGACGGCAAATCCCGCGCCTTTTTGCAGGTCCAGAATGGCTGCGATCATCGCTGCACCTTCTGCATCATTCCCTTTGGCCGCGGCCCGTCGCGCAGTGTTCCGCTGGATGCCATCGTTGCCGAGGCCCGCGGCCTGATCGACAACGGCTATGGCGAGATCGTGCTGACCGGGGTCGATCTGACATCATACGGCGCGGATCTGTCCGACACACCCAGCCTCGGTCTTCTGGTGCGCACCCTGCTGAGGCGCCTGCCCGGACTAAAGCGGTTACGGCTGTCCTCGATCGATTCCATCGAAGCCGACGAAACCCTGATGGCGGTGATTGCCGAAGAAGAACGCCTGATGCCGCATTTCCATCTGTCGGCCCAATCCGGCGATGACATGATTTTAAAACGCATGAAGCGCCGTCACAGCCGCGCCGACACCGTGCGGTTCTGCGATGATGTCCGCAAGGCGCGCCCCGATGCGATTTTCGGTGCCGATCTGATCGCCGGGTTTCCTACCGAAACCGATGCGATGTTTGAAAACTCGCTCAAGCTGATCGACGATGCCGGACTGTCGCTGCTGCACGTCTTCCCGTACAGCGCCCGCACCGGCACCCCGGCGGCCAAGATGCCACAACTGCCCCGCGCGCTGGTTAAAGACCGCGCCCGGCTGTTGCGCAGCAAGGGCGAGGCGGCCTTAGCGACCACGCTGGAACGTCATGTTGGCAGCGTACAGGAAATTCTGGTCGAAAAGCCGGGGCTGGGTCGCACGCGTGGTTTTCTGCCGGTTGTCTTCACAAAACCGCTGGAAGCCGGTGCGATTGTCAGTGGACGCATCGTTAAGGCGGGGAATGGTCATTTGCACGCGGATATCCAGTCATGAGTGATGAGGAACACGGCTTTTTTTCCCGGTTAAAACGGGGGCTGAGCAAAAGCGCCGATGCACTGGGCTTAAATGGCCTGCTGACACGAAAAAAACTCGACGCGGAAACCATTTCCGCACTGGAAGATGCGCTGATCCGCGCCGATCTGGGCCCCGCCCCGGCGGCCGCCATTGCTGCCGCCATCGCCAAAGAGCGCTATGACAGCGACATCTCGACCAGCGAACTGCGTAACCTGCTGGCGGCAGAAATCGAAAAGATTTTAAAGCCCATCGCGGTGCCCTTCCGCCCCGATCCGGCGAAGAAACCCTTTGTGGTGCTGATCGCTGGCGTCAACGGTACCGGTAAAACCACCACCATTGGCAAGATCGCCACGCGGCTGACCCGCGAAGGCCACAAGGTCGTGCTGGCTGCCGGGGACACCTTTCGCGCCGCCGCCACCGAACAGTTGCAGGTCTGGGGCACGCGCGCCGGGGCCGACGTGATTGCGCGCCAGACCGGGGCCGATGCGGCGGGGCTGGCGTTTGATGCGGTCAAGCATGCCCGCGAGACCGGGGCCGATGTTGTTCTGGTCGATACCGCCGGGCGCTTGCAGAACAAAACCGGGTTAATGGCCGAGCTGGAAAAAATCGTTCGTGTGCTGAAAAAGACCGATGCCGAGGCCCCGCATGCCACCTTGCTGGTGCTGGATGCAACCACAGGGCAGAACGCCATCTCGCAAGTTGAAGCCTTTTCCGCCACCGTGCCGCTGACCGGTCTGGTAATGACCAAGCTGGATGGCACCGCCAAGGGCGGCATTCTGGTGGCGCTGGCAGAACGCTTTAAGCTGCCGGTCCATTTTATTGGTGTCGGTGAAGGTCAGGATGATTTACAGATTTTCGACGCAGCGGCCTTCGCCAGGGCCCTGACCGAGGAAGCATAATGAAAAAGAATTTGCGCCTGATTATCGATTGGGCCCCTATGTTGCTGTTTTTTGTGGCCTATAAGGTGTCGGGAATTTTCGCCGCCACCGCCACGATTATGGTCGCCGCCGCGCTGGCGCTGGTTGCCTGCTATGTGCTGGAAAAGAAAATTGCCCCGGTGCCGCTTTTCACCGCTGTTGTGGTTGGCACGCTGGGCGGGCTGACGCTGTATCTGAAGGACGACACCTTCATCAAAATGAAGCCGACCTTCGTTTATAGCCTGCTGGCACTGGTGTTAATTGTCAGCGAGCTGGTCGGCCGACCGCTGGTCAAATCGATCCTGGGCGGGACCGTACCCTTGCATGATCGGGCGTGGCGCGGACTGGCCTTTCGTTTCGGTGGCTTCTTTTTGGTCATGGCGCTGCTGAACGAAGTGGTCTGGCGCAATTTCACGCGTGACACCTGGATGAACTACCATCTATTCGGGGCCATGGCGCTGACTTTTGTGTTTGCCATCAGTCAGGCCCCCTACATGATGAAAAATCAGATCGAGGACGAAAAGCCGCAAGGATCATAAAGCGGCATTTTCACCCAGCCCCCGCACCAGCCATAGCGGCGCAGGAATATGGCCTGATCGTCAATATAGCCTTTGAATCAAAGACTTTTATAACCCGTAACAGGGGCTGCCGCATGGCGGGGTACACCACAGCTTGCACGATGAAAGATTGTACATGCCCCTTTCGGCGACAAATGAGTGCAAGATCACCGTTGCCCGGCGCGGCGCATCCGTCTATTGTTCCGTATGCGATTAATTTTACGCAGTAGGGCGGTCGATCCGACGTCCGCGGGGGCGCGTCGAGCGAAGATGGTTCAAGCTTTTGATATTCAGAGGTGACGTATGAAGGGTCAGCGTAAGCCGAACGGGGGGTTCGAGCTCGCAGAGGCACCATCCTATCTCATCAAGCGCTGCCAGCAGTTTTATGGCGACCTTTATGCGCATGAGAGCGGTGCAAGCGAACTTACCAAACAGCAATTCACCGTCCTGTCGGCACTCGAAAACAACGAAGGTGCCAGCCAGACGGCATTGGTCGAAATCACCGGCATTGACCGTTCCACTCTGGCGGAGATGGTCCGCCGCATGCTGGAACGTGGCCTTCTGTCCCGCGAACGGACCGAAGCCGATGCCCGTGCCAACGCCATTGCCCTGACCACGACCGGGCGCAAGGCCCTGCGTTCGACCCGTCAGGCGGCCGACCGGGCGGAAAAGGCACTGCTCGAAGCTTTGCCGGCGTCAGAACGCAGCCGCTTCATCAAGGCGCTCGGTTTGATTGCCGCAGCAGGCGAAGCCTATGCGTCTGATCCCAAGCCGAAGCCGAAGACCAAGCGTCGTCGCTAAAGTTTTATAGATTTTCCGTAATGGTAAGCCCTGTCTTTTATGGCAGGGCTTTTTCCATATGGGCGCCTTGCGCTGCGGGGCGGACGCACCATCACACGACGATATTGACCACCGAACCGGGCGGAACGGTTTTGCCACTCATCGCCGCCTTGCGCAGGGCCGACACCTCGGGCGAGGCCGCCTGCGGGAAGTCAAGTGGCTGAAAGTCCGTGCTATCTGACTGGGTGGACTGGCTCGAATCACGCGCGGTGGTGCTGCTGGCCTGCGACGCGCGGCTGCCACTTTGCCCAAGCCCGGTGGCCGGACTTGGCATCTGCGATGTAATAAGAAGATTACTGGTACTGATCGACATGGGTCCGTTATGTCAGGACTTTATTGCCAAAGTCTGAATCCGGCGAAATGTCTTGCGGTACAACCACCAGGACAGGCCTGCGCACAGGATCAGCGCCACCGCGCTGATACCATAAGCGGCCCAGATATATCCATCGTACGCATGGCTCAGTGCGGCCCCGTTCATCACCTAAACCCCGATCTGCGCGTCATAGCAGCGCGAAAGATATACCGTCCGCATACGTATGATAACCAGCCACACCAGCAACAGGCTGTAGCCCAGCGCCATCAGCAGAAGCGGATGCAGAAACACCGGCGCCATCGTCGGCCCGCCCTTGCGGATGATGCTGGAGCCCTGATGCAGCGTGGTCCACCACTGCACCGAAAAGAAGATCACCGGCAGGTCAACCGCCCCGACAATCGCCAGCACTGCACAGGGCTTGGCGGCACGAGCCGGTCCGTTTTCCCCCAGCGCACCACGTAAGGCGATCAGCCCGAGATAGATCAGCAACAGCAACAGGAACGAGGTCAGCCGCCCGTCCCATACCCACCAGGTGCCCCACATCGGCCGCCCCCACAGCGAACCGGTAATCAGCCCCAGTGCGGTGAACAAAGCCCCCAGCGGGGCCAGCACTTCGGCGGCAATATCGGCCAGACGGCCCCGCCCGACCAACACCAGAACAGAACAGGCCGCCAGCGCGATAAAGGCCAGCATCGCCGTCCATGCGGCGGGCACATGTACGAACAGAATGCGCACCGCCATGCCCTGACGCGCATCCGGCGGCACGGCAAAGGCCAGCGACAAGGCATAGGCCAGCACGACAAGCGCCGCGATGCCGACAAGGGGCTGCAGCCTTCCGCTCCAGACAAGGAAACGCGAATGAGAATACTCCATGGCGGGGCAAATTAGAGTAATTCATCGCCAAACGGAACGTCCGAAAACCGCTTGCGCCCTATTTTCTGGCCCTATTTCTAAAGGGCTTATTGCGCCAGATGCAGCCGCAATCCCGCCCCCACCGCGAAGGGGGCCAGCAATACCGCGAGCAGCGACACCGCCGCCAGAAAATACAGTGCCCCACTATCCAGCCCGGATTGTACGGCCAGCACGGCCCCCGCGCCAAAAATCACCACCGGTGCCATCAGCGGCAAAACAATCAGTGGTAGCAGCAAACCACCGCGACGGGTGGCCAGCGTTAGCGCCGCACCAATCGCCCCCAGGGCGCTGATGGCTAAAGTCCCCGGCAGCAACGACAGCAACAAGGCTTTCGTCGCTGGTACCGACAAATCGAACAGTAAGGCTGGCAAGACCGCCACCACCACCAGCGGCACCCCGGTTGATAACCAGTGCGCCAGGATTTTCGCCGCCCCGACCGCCTCAAGCGACAGGGGCGATAAGGCAAGCAGATCCAGCGTGCCATCTTCGGCATCGGCAGCGAACAACCGGTCAAGCGATAACAGCGCCGATAACGCCGCCAGCACCCACAGCGCCCCGGCAGCGATGCGCGACAAAAGCATCGCATCCGAACCGATGCCCAGCGGCATCAGGGCTGCCGCCGATAAGAAGAAACCCACCGCCAGCCACGGCCCGGCGGCAGCCCAATTGAGCCGGATCTCCTGCCGGACCAGAAGGGCGAAGCCGTTCATGCCGCCGCCACCAACTGCAACTGCTGGCATGGAATCTCCAGCGGCTCGTGCCCGGCCGCGATCACCATGCCGCCAGCCGCCAGATGCTCGACCATCAGGGTCTGTGCCAGAAGCTGGCCTGCGGTATCGAGCAACGCAAGCGGTTCATCCATCAGCCACAGCGGCCTGTCCAGCAGGACAAGCCGCGCCAGACCGAGACGCCGCCGCTGCCCCGCCGACAAACGCCCGCAAAGCCAGTCACCTTGCAGCCCGAAACGGGCAAGCAGCGCGGCACCAAACGCCCTTGGGGTATTGCTGCTCACCGCGGCACCATGCAGACGGGCGAAAAACGCCAGATGGTTCTGCACACTTTGGCCGGGTTTGATCGCCTCCTGGGTGCCAAGCCAGCCGATGAATTTGCCACGCTGTTCGTCATCGCGAACGGCTTGGCCCTCAACACGCAGACAAATGGCCCCATCCGAGGGCAAAAAACCGGCCATCTGGCGCAGCAGCGAGGTTTTTCCCACACCATTGGCCCCTTGCAGCGCCAAAACTTGCCCTGCCGCCAGTTTAACCGACAGATTCGCAAACAAAAGACGACCGCCACGGCGACAGGACAGCCCCGATACATCCAGTTCTATCGCCATGGCCCGCTCCCTATGCTGCACTCGCACCAGAATGCCGCAGTTTTGCAAAAAACTAAAATGCTTATTACTTTCAAGGCTTGGCCAAAAAATAAGCAGCTTCAGCCTGATCTGCGTGCTGCACCTGCACAAAAAAGCTGGACAAGGCAGAAGTGCTCATGTTGATGTAGTGGATGAAGGACAAATGCAACCCGATTTGCGGTTGCAGTGGGTAAAACACCCGCCTTCATCGTAGGTAACAGATTTAACGCTTCGCCCTGAAGTCTGGCTTTTCTTTCAAGCCTTTTTGGGACGGCGCGCTGGCAACCCGACGGATAAAAGCGTGGCGGAACATACACCAAGGGCCGGTTATTCAGTCGTTATCAAGAAGTACGCAAACCGGCGGCTTTACGACACTAATACCTCCAGCTACGTGACGCTTGATCACCTAAGCGAAATGGTCAAGCAGGGTACCGCGTTCGAGGTTCATGACGCCCGGACCAATGAAGACATTACCCGTTCGGTTCTCTTACAGATCATCTTTGAAGAGGAAACCAAGGGGCAGAACCTCTTGTCGATCCGCTTCCTGCGCCAGATTATCCGCTTTTATGGCGACAGCATGCAGCTGTTCGTGCCCGGTTATCTGGATCTGGCGATTGATAATTTTGCCCGCAACCGCGATTCCATGCGTGATCATCTGGCTGAAGCCCTTGGCGGCAGCTATGAGGCGCTGGAGGTTGAAACCCGCCAAAGCCGCGAGATGATCGAACGTGCGGTTGATCTGTTACAGCCCGCCGAGACCTTTCAGGGCGGTGCCGGTCATCAGGCCAAGCAGACCACCCCGATGGTCATCCGCGAGCAATCGGCCCGCTCGGCTGAGGAAATCGGTAATCTCAAAAACGAGATTGAGCTGATGCGCAAGCAGATGGCCGCGCTGTTGGCCCAAGGCAGCAATCAGACCAGCAAAGATTCCGTCTGAGCTTTACGGCCGCGATTAACGCCACACAGCACCCCAGCCTGCCACGCGAAAGCCCGGCGCGGGGCTGCACTTTAATGCTGCCAATTGGGATCGAGGATCGGTTCGCCCAGATAGAACCCCTGGAAGCAATCGACCCCGAAATCCTCCAGCATCTTGGCCTCGGCCTCGCTGCTGACCCATTCGGCGACGATCTTCAAATCAAAGCTTTTGGCCAGATCAACCAGCGTGCGCACAAAAACCTGATTTTGTGGCGTGGTCACCAGCCCGGCGATATAGGTGCCGTCAATCTTGACGAAATCGACTTTCATCTTCTGCAGATTGCGGAACGAGGTATAGCCGGCACCAAAATCGTCGATGGCAACGCGGCAGCCCAGTTCGCGCAGTTGCGAGACAAAGCGGGCATTCTCCTCAAACTCGTTCAGCACGGCGGTTTCGGTCAGCTCGACCACCAGCCGTTTGGCGACCGAGGAATGTAGGTTGACGTAATTGACGAAGGATTGCAGCCACGCGGTATCGCCCGACGTCGTGCCCGAAACATTGACGCTGAGGCAAACGCTGGAAGAATTCTCCAACTGCTCAATCACCATCTCCAACGCATGCCAGTCGATCAGCCGCACCAGCCCGAGCTGTTCGGCCACCGAAATGAACTCGCCAGCGGCAACCACCGTGCCATCTTCGCGGATCATCCGCAGCAAACACTCATATTCCAGCACATCGCGGCTATGGGCATCGACAATCGGCTGATAGGCAAACACCAGCCGCTGCTCTTTCAGCGCCGCCAGTAATTCATCGGCCATGCTCATCATGCGGCGACGATTGCTGTCACGCTGCGGCGAAGGCCGGTAAAGATGATAACTGTCACGGCCATGATCGCGCGCCCGGTCGAGCGCTTCTTCGGCGCTCAGCATGGCTTCCTGGCTATTGGCCGCCCCGCCCGGCAACCAGACCGCCCCCACCGAACAGGTGATCGACACGGTGCCCTTATGGGTCTCGATCAGGCTGCCGCGCACCACACTGCGTAAGCGATCAGCCACCACCGGAACTTCGAAATCCCCGCAGCTTCTCAGAATAATGCCGATTTTGTTGCCAGCCATACGGCCGATGACATCGCCCGAACGCAAAGTATGCAGCAAACGCTGACTGACCTCGACAATGACCTCGTCGGCAGCATCGAAACCATAGGTATCGTTGATCATACCAAGCCAGTCGATGGCCACCACCATGAAGGCGCAATGCCGGTTGCCGTTCTGCGCGGCTTCAATGGTCTCGCTCAGTTCGGCCCGCAGCGACGTGCGGTTCAGCAGTCCGGTCAGCTCGTCCCGCGCCGCCAGATAGTCGAGGCGCTGGAACTGGCGTTTTTGCTCAGTAATCTCGCGCAGCATCCCGGTGATACGACCACCCAGCCCGCCGATGCCCGGAATACGAACCGCGGACAGCGCGTACCACAGCGATCCCATCGCCGAGCCCATCTCGATTTCGGTCTGCAGCGGTAAGCCTGCCGCCATATGGGCCTCAAGCAACCCGGACAACCGCGCCCGGCTGGCGGGCAGCACAGCATCGAGAAAATCGACGCCCCGCGTTTCCACGACGCCGCCGAACTGACTGGGCAGAATATCAACCGAACCAGACCAGTGAATCTGATCGCTATCCAGCGACCAGTCAAAAATCGCCGCTTTAGCCGCGGCCAAAGCCACTTTTAAAGTCGCAATCTCTTCGGCAATGGTCGGAAGTCTGGCATCACCCATAATTTTGCTCTGCTGCAACGGGTCTTTCACTGCAAATTACCTCAGGCCGGCCCAGCCAAAACCTTTTGCACAATGCGCCAAAGAAA
>JBAVPS010000518.1:0-1642 GCA_049693315.1 Rhizomicrobium sp.
GTTTAAGGGCGGCCGTAAGTTGTAGTGAGAGAGAACTTAAAGAACGTAAGACTTAGATCTTGCAGGCGTCGGCAATGATGCGTTCGCACAGTTCCTGCTTGCCCGACTTCGGCGCCGGGTTCACATCGTGCTTGACGGCATAATCAGCCAGGGTTTCCAGCGTGAACTCGCCGGCTTCGATCTTCTTGCCCAGACCTTCGTCCCAACCGGCATAACGCGCCTTGCGGATCGCTTCGAGCTTGCCGTCGTTGATGACCTTCTCGGCGATCAACAGCGCGCGGGCCAGCGTATCAATGCCGGCAACGTGAGCGATATACAGGTCGTTGATGTCGGTCGACTGACGACGCAGCTTGGCATCGAAGTTAAAGCCGCCGGTGTGCAGGCCGCCATTCTTGATGACTTCCAGCATCGCCGGGACAATGTCCTGGGCGTTGTTGGGGAACTGGTCGGTATCCCAGCCGTTGCGCGGGTCGCCACGGTTGATGTCGAGCGAACCGAGCACGCCAAGCGAAACCGCCATGGCAACTTCGTGTTCGAAATCAACGCCAGCCAGTGTGGCATGGTTGACTTCGATGTTGACCTTAACTTCCTTCTCAAGGCCGTTCTGGGCGAGGAAGCCATAGATCGTGCCAACGTCACGGTCATACTGGCTCTTGGTCGGCTCATGCGGCTTCGGCTCGATCAGGATGGTGCCCTTGAAGCCGATCTTGTGCTTGTGCTCGACGACCATCTTCAGGAAGGCTGCCAGATGCTCCTTCTCGCGCTTCAGGTCGGTGTTGAGCAGGGTGTCATAGCCTTCACGGCCGCCCCACAGCACATAGTTTTCACCGCCCAGATTGTGGGTGGTTTCCAGAATGGCTTTGAGCTGCGCGGCGCACCAGGCGAACACTTCCGGATCGGGATTGGTCGAGGCACCAGCGGCGAAGCGCTTGTTGCCGAACAGGTTGGCGGTGCCCCACAGGAGCTTCACCTTGGTCTGTTCGATCTTCTTGGCGAACACGCCTTCGATGTGCTTGACGTTGTCGATGTGCTCTTTGAGGGTGTGCGCATCGGCGGTGGCGTCAACATCGTGGAAGGCGAAATAGGGTGTACCCAGACGGGTGAAGAAGTCGAAAGCGGCATCCGCGCGCTTTTCGGCGATTTCACGGGTGATCGCGCCGTTCAGCCACGGGCGATTCCAGGTGCCTTCGCCGAACATGTCGGCGCCGTTCGAGCTGAAGGAATGCCAATAGGCAACCGTCAGACGCAGCCAATCGGCCATGCGCTTGCCCAGAACGATCTGGTCCGGGTTATAAACTTTATAAGCTAACTCGTTTGTGCTTTCCGGCCCTTCGTAACGGATCGGAGCGACGTCTGAAAACAGGCTCATATGGCATACTCCCTAAAAGCTTTTTTGAGGTTCTGATAAAGGCCGGTGTATAACGGCCGGCGGTGAGCCAGAAGTTCAGAGAACTGCGCATCAGGCTCGATAATTCGCGTCACGGGCGGCATGACGCAAACGGTTGCCGGGTTCTCCCCGGTCAGTGCCAGGCGGCCGAGGCGGGCGGCACCAAAGGCTGCCCCCACTTCACCACCTTCGCGATACGTCATGGGCTTGCCCAGGGCCGAAGCCAGCAGCTTGCCCCAGTAAGGAATGCGTGCC
>JBAVPS010000519.1:0-7419 GCA_049693315.1 Rhizomicrobium sp.
GGTGCAGGCGATGGCTTCACAGCCTTCGGCCCCGACCGCGGCGCGGATGGCGGCAAGCTCGGCCGGGCTGTCGGTGACGAACTGGTTGATCGCCACCGCCACCGGCACGCCGAACTGTTTCACATTCCGGATGTGGCGGATCAGGTTGGGCAGACCGGTTTCGACCGCTGCAACATTTTCGACGCCGTAATCAGCTTTGGCGATGCCCGCGTGATGCTTCAGGCTGCGCACACTGCCCACGATCACCACGGCGGCCGGGGCCAGCCCGGTCTTGCGGCATTTGATATCAAAGAACTTTTCCGCGCCAAGATCGGCCCCGAATCCAGCTTCGGTCACGACATAATCGGCCAGTTTCAGCGCGGTGCGGGTCGAGATCACCGAATTGCAGCCATGGGCGATATTGGCGAACGGCCCGCCATGGATGAAGGCGGGGGAGCCTGCCAGCGTCTGGACCAGATTGGGCATCAGCGCGTCTTTTAACAGTACGCTCATTGCCCCGGCGGCTTTCAGATCGGTCGCGGTGACATAACGTTTATCAAAGGTCTGGCCGACGATAATGGCACCCAAGCGGCGCTCCAGATCTTCCAGATCCTCGGCCAGGCACAGAATGGCCATCACTTCCGAGGCAACGGTAATGTCAAAGCCATCTTCGCGCGGATAGCCGTTGGCCACCCCGCCGAGCGAGCCGACAATCGACCGCAGTGCCCGGTCATTCATATCCACCGCCCGGCGCCAGTTGATGCGGCGCGGGTCAATCTCAAGCGCGTTGCCCCAGTAAATATGGTTGTCGATCATCGCGGCCAGCAAATTGATCGCCGAGGTGATGGCGTGCATGTCGCCGTTAAAGTGGAGGTTAATATCCTCCATCGGCAGAACCTGGCTCTGACCGCCGCCGGTGGCACCACCCTTCTGGCCGAAACAGGGGCCCATCGATGGTTCACGCAAGCAGGTGACGGCTTTGCGGCCGATGTGGCGCAGGCCATCGCCCAGCCCGATGGCGGTCTTGGTCTTGCCTTCGCCTGCGGGCGTCGGCGTCATCGCGGTGACCAGCACCAGCTTGCCGTCGGGCTTGCCGTTCAGGCTTTTGATATAATTATAGGACAGCTTGGCCTTGTGATGGCCATAGGGGATCAGGGCGTCGGCCGGAATGTCCAGTTTGGCGGCAATCTCGCCAATCGGGGCCATTGAAGCCTCGCGGGCGATCTCGATGTCACTTTTAAACGCCATACCGGTATCCCTTGTGATTGATCGGTTAAGCGGGGGAAATAGGGCCGTCTGCCGCCGACGGCAACGCCTTTTTCTGCGCATCTGCTATGCACGCCGGTTTGCTGGGCACTTTATCACCCATACGTTTATAGCCCAGATTGTCCCTTGGGGTGGGCGCGCTGGTAAACCTCCATCATTTTTGCGGCATCAATCGCGGTGTAAATCTGGGTGGTCGACAGCGAGGCATGGCCAAGCAGTTCCTGCACGCTGCGTAAATCGCCGCCGCCGGCCAGAATATGGCTGGCGAAAGAATGGCGCAGGGCATGCGGCGTGGCGCTTTGGGCCAGACCGAGGCGGCCGCGTAAGTTTTGCATCAGGCTTTGGGCCTCGCGCGGGCTCATCGGTCCGCCCCGGCGCGAAACAAACAACGGCCCGTCCGGCTCGCCGACAAAGGGCACCCGTTCGGCATAGTGCGCGATCGCCGTGCCGATCACCGGCAACAGCGGCACCAGCCGGACTTTGCGGCCCTTGCCGGTGACGCGCAGGGTGTCGCCCAGCGGCAGATCGGCCCGTGTCAGCGCCAGCGCTTCGGAAATACGCAAGCCCGCACCGTAAAGCAGTGTCAGCAGCGCGGTATCGCGCGCCGCAATCCATTCTTTCTTACCTTCGCCAGCCTCTTGCAGCGTGCGGGCGGCGTCGATCACGCTGAGCGGCCGCGGTAGGCTGCGCGGAATGCGCGGGCTGTGCACCGCCTTGGCGGCGGGATTGGCCAGAATATTCTCGCGCGTCAGATAGCGGAAAAAACCCCGCACCGCGGCCAGCGCCCGCTGCACCCCGTGCGCGCCCAGACCATCGGCCCGGCGCACGGTGATAAAGGCGCGGATATCGGCAGGTGTCAGGTCGGCAAGGGCGGTCTGGTCCAGTTCGGCCCCGAGATGGCCGGGCAGAAAGGAGAAAAAGCTGTTCAGATCATCGCCATAGGCGCGAAGGGTATGCGGGCTCGCCCGCCGCTCGCTGGCAAGATATTCAAGGTAAGCCTGTTTCAGCGCCAGCGCTTCGCGCACCCCGTGCCCCTTCGTCTTGCGGTACCGTCTGGCCGGACAAAGCGCCCGGCGTCATGCTACTAGTTGCGGCAAATCACGGCTACAGGGTACAGCCCGGCGGCGGGCGACGGAAGTGTTGGCAATGGATCTGTTCGGCAGCGCGGAAAATCAGCAAACGGCGCAAGAGCTTTCAGCAAGTGTGCTGTTGCCGGTGCCGGTCCCCGCGCTCGACTATCGCGTTCCCGCTTTGCAGCGCGGCCTGCTGGTTTCGGCCAAACTGTCCGGGCGCACCCGCATCGGCGCGGTGTGGGGGCCAGCTTCCGGTGAAGTCCCCGAAAATAAACTGAAATCGGTCGATGCCCTGCCCGGCAATCCGGTTTTGCCGCCCGCGTTATGCGACTTTATCGACTGGGTGGCGCGCTACACGCTGGCCCCGCCCGGTCAGGTGCTGGCCATGGCGCTGCGCACCCAATTGCTGGATGCCGAAAAAGGTCGCCCGGCTTATATGCGGGGCGATACCACGCCAGAGGTGCTGTCCAAAGCGCGCCAGCGCGTGCTGGCCATTGCCGCCGACGGTCTGGCCCGGACTTTAAGCGATCTGGCTTTCGAGGCCGGGGTGACACCTTCGGTGATTAAAGGGCTGGTGACTGTCGGGGCGCTGGTGCGCACCGAACTGCCGGAATTTACCCCACTGCCCATCCCGCAAGCCGATTTTGCCACCCCGGTGCTGAACGGTGAACAGCAGGCAGCCGCCGATCAAATTGTCGCCGATGTACGGGCAAAGCGCTTTGCTGCCAGCCTTCTGGACGGCATCACCGGTTCGGGCAAGACCGAAACCTATTTCGAGGCGGTGGCAGAATCCTTTCGCGCCGGGCGGCAGGTGCTGATTCTGCTGCCTGAAATCGCCCTGTCGGTGCAGTTTCTGGATCGTTTCGCCCGCCGTTTCGGCTGCCGCCCGGCCGAATGGCATTCTGATATGGCCCCGCGCCAGCGCCGCCGGGTGTGGAAGGCGGTGCTGTCGGGCGAGGCCCGCGCGGTGGTTGGTGCCCGTTCCGGCTTGTTTTTACCCTTCCCAAACCTTGGCCTGATCATCGTCGACGAGGAGCATGACGGGGCCTATAAACAGGAAGAGGGTGTCATTTATAACGCCCGCGATATGGCGGTGGTGCGGGCAAAGGCCGAAAGCTGCCCGGTGGTGCTGGCTTCGGCCACGCCGTCGCTGGAAAGTTTCACCAATGCGGTGGCCGGGCGCTATGCCCATCTGAAACTGACGGAACGCCATGGCGTCGCCGAGCTGCCCGCCGTGCGGCTGATCGATCTGCGCCACGACAAGGGCGATGCCGGCAGCTATATTTCGCCGCCGCTTCGCGAAGCGCTCAAAAACACCCTGGCAGCGGGTGAACAGGCCATGCTGTTCCTGAACCGGCGCGGCTTTGCCCCGCTCACTTTGTGCGGCGGCTGTGGCCATAAAATCGTATGCAAGAACTGCTCGGCCTGGCTGGTCGAGCACCGCGCCCGCCACAGCCTGATCTGCCACCATTGTGGCTATGAAGTGCCGATCCCAAAGAAATGCCCGGAATGTGGCGAAGAAGGGGCCCTGATTGCCTGCGGGCCGGGGGTGGAGCGCGTGGCCGAGGAATTCCACAGCCTGTTCCCTGATGCCCATATGGCGGTGGCCTCGTCTGACACCATGGACGGGCCGGACGCCATGCAGGCTGCCATTCGCGCCATGGGCAAGGGCGAGATCGATGTGATGATCGGCACCCAGATTGTCGCCAAGGGCCATCATTTCCCCCATCTGACGCTGGTCGGCGTCGTTGATGGCGATTTGGGCGGTTCCGATGGTGATCCGCGGGCCCGCGAACGCAGTTTTCAGATGCTGCATCAGGTTTCAGGCCGTGCCGGTCGTGCCGAGCAGCCCGGTCTGGTGCTGATCCAGACCCGTAACCCGGAAGATGCGGTGATGAAGGCGCTGGCCGCGCAGGATCGCGACGCCTTTTATGCCCAAGAGGCCGAGTTTCGCCGCCGCGCCACCGCGCCGCCGTTCGGTCGGCTGGCGGCATTGATCCTGTCGGGTATGAAAGAGGCGGATGTGATTGGTGCGGGCCGCATGCTGGCCAATGCTGCGCCGCGTGCCCGTGGGGTGCGGGTGTGGGGCCCTGCCCCTGCCTTCTACGCGCTGTTACGTGGCCGCACCCGCGAACGGCTGCTGGTGCAGGCGGATAAGTCGGTCAATATACAGGGCTATCTGCAAAGCTGGCTGTCGGCGGTCAAAATCCCCGCCACGGTGCGCCTTGCTGTGGACATCGACCCGGTGAGCTTTTTCTGAAGTGGCAGCGCCACCGGCCGGGAAGGTTATTCTTCTGTTTTTGTTTCCGTCGCCACTCCGGCCCGTGCGGCGGCTTTTTCGGCGGCGCGTTCCGCCTTCGGTCTGCGGTGTTTGCCGCGGGCCATAGCGACGATCATGCCGCGCACGGTCTGGACTTCCTGATAGGTCAGATGGGCCCGGTGCAGCATGGCGCGGATAGCGCGAACCATGTGCTCGCGCTTGTCGGGTGGATAGAGGAAGCCACTTGTCGTCAGCTCGCGTTCAAGATGGTCGAACAGCCCGAACAGCTCGTCCCGCGTCGGGGGGCGCTGCAAGGGATGCTGGTCAAGATGGGCGGCCGGGGTGACATCGCCCGCCTTGAACCATTCATAGCAGCACACCAGCACCGCCTGACCCAGGTTGAGCGAGGAAAACTCGGTGGTCGGGATCGAGATCACCGCATCGCACAGCGAAACCTCGTCATTCTCCAGCCCGGCGCGCTCGTTACCGAACAGGATGCCGCATTTGATGCCGCGGGCGGCAGCCTCGCGCAGGCGGCGGATTCCCTCGGCCGGGGTCAGGGTTTCTTTCGGGACGCCACGTGTGCGCGCCGTGGTGGCCAGCACCAGCTGCAGATCGGCCAGCGCGCTGCGGGTATCGGGGGCGATCGGGGCCGTATCGATCAGATCCACCGCCCCCACCGCCATGGCGCGGGCCTTATCATTGGGCCAGCTTGTCTTCGGCGCGATCAGGCGCAAATCCGCCAGACCGAAGTTTTTCATGGCGCGGGCTGCCGCGCCGATGTTCTCGCCGAGCTGAGGGTGGGACAGGATGATCGAAGGTGCGGACACGGGCTTTGCTGACTTTCGTGCGACGGTTTAGAGTTTAATCAGGTTAGGCCAATCGCCGCTTTGACCTCTGGTAATGCCGGATATAGCCTTAGCCGGCATATTTCCAGAGCTTTTCCACCCGAGCCTTCCAGAGGACTTTCCGATGACCAAGATCACAGTAACCGGCACCGTTGTCGAACTCGACGGCGACGAGATGACCCGCATCATCTGGGCGATGATCAAGAACAAGCTGATCCTGCCCTTTTTGGATGTTCCGCTGGAATATTACGATCTGGGCGTTGAACATCGTGATGCCACCGAGGATAAGGTTACCGTCGAGGCGGCCGAGGCGATCAAGCGCCATGGCGTTGGCGTCAAATGCGCCACCATCACGCCGGACGAAGCCCGCGTTAAGGAATTTAATCTCCATAAGATGTGGAAGTCGCCCAATGGCACCATCCGCAATATTTTGGGCGGCGTGATCTTCCGCGAGCCGATCATCTGCCAGAATGTGCCCCGTCTGGTGCCGGGCTGGACCAAACCGATCATCATCGGCCGCCATGCTTTCGGCGATCAGTACCGCGCCACCGATTTCAAATTCCCCGGTGCGGGCACGCTGACCATCAAATTCACCGGCGCTGATGGTCAGGTGATCGAGCATGAGGTGTTCAAGGCCCCCGGCGCGGGCGTGGCGATGGCGATGTATAATCTGGATGACTCGATCCGTGATTTTGCCCGCGCCTCGCTCAATTACGGTCTGAACCGCAATGTGCCGGTCTATCTGTCAACCAAGAACACCATCCTCAAGGCCTATGACGGCCGCTTTAAGGATCTGTTCCAGGAGGTCTTCGACGCTGAATTTGCCAGCAAATTCAAGGCGGCGGGCATCACCTATGAACACCGGCTGATCGACGACATGGTGGCATCGGCGCTGAAATGGTCGGGCGGTTATGTCTGGGCCTGCAAGAACTATGATGGCGATGTGCAGTCCGATACGGTGGCGCAGGGGTTCGGCTCGCTCGGGCTGATGACCTCGGTGCTGATGACGCCGGATGGCTCGGTGGTCGAGGCCGAGGCGGCCCACGGCACCGTCACCCGCCACTATCGCGAACATCAGAAGGGCCATGCCACTTCGACCAACTCCATCGCTTCGATCTTCGCCTGGACGCGCGGGCTGATCCATCGCGCCAAGCTCGACGGCAATGACGATCTTAAAGCTTTTGCCGAGCGGCTCGAAAAAGTCTGCGTCGATACGGTGGAATCTGGCTTCATGACCAAAGACCTCGCCCTGCTGGTCGGGCCGGAGCAGAAATGGCTCACCACCGAAGGCTTCCTCGACAAGGTGGCGGCGAACCTGGCCGCCGCGCGTTAAGGTGCGCCCGGCGCTCCTCGTGATGGTTCTGTGTGGGCTGGCGGTGACGCCGGCCCATGCTTTTGAGGGTGCCACAACGGCCGGGGGCTGGCAGGTCGGCCCGGTCAACGCAACCGATTGCACGGCGCGCAAAGCCGGGGGCGAGGTCAACAGCACGGTTAGCTTCAATCACGCACACCAGATGGTGCTGACGGTGGCGCGGCCGGAATGGCGCTGGCCACCGATGCACCGTGATGCACGCCTGTCGATTGATGCTGCCAAGCCGCAAGACATTGAAGTTGAGGCGGTTTTCACGCTGGTGCTGTTCAAGGTGACCGATGCGGTGATGGCGGCGCGCCTGCGTCAGGCCAAATCCCTGCAATGGGATCTGCCGTGGGGAAAATACACCGCCAATGTGGCGGGGATGGACCGGGCGCTGGATGTTCTGGCCCAGTGCACGGTGCCCTAGCGGCGCGTATTTGCGCGATCCGGTCGGCAACAGGCTCTGTGTGTATTTCAAGGGATAAGTTTGTCATCCCGGTTGGTGCGGGGGGCCGGATACGTTTTTTCACGCCGTTGGGGCGGCATTGGATAACGCCCCGCACGACGCCCCAACGGTGGGCGGGTGGGGCATTTTATTGAACGAAACAGTCTCGCCAAGACGGTTTGGTGTAATAACCC
>JBAVPS010000520.1:0-3117 GCA_049693315.1 Rhizomicrobium sp.
TACAGCGCTGGTCGAGCATGGAGGTGAGCCAGTCACTGTCGCCGAGCATTACCCGCAGCTTTACATTCGGCTGACGCCCGCAAATTTCTCTCAGTGGTAAGCGGATATGTGAAGCGCAGGTTGATGAAACGCCGACGACAACCCAGATGGGTGTGCACTGGCTGGCCTTCATCTCCTCCGAGAGGGCGTCCACTTCCGAGAGGATGAGCCGGGCGCGGTCATACAGCAGGCGGCCTTCTTCGGTGACCTGCAAACTGCGCGGCCCACGGACAATCAGCTGTACGCCGAATTCTTCTTCCAGCTCTTTTAAGCGCAGGCTGAGGGGTGGCTGCGCCATGTTAAGCGCGGCGGCAGCTTTGCTGATCTGGCCATGCTCAACGATGGCACAGAAGTATCGCAACCGTCTCAAGTCCATATCCATACCTCCCTGATATGGGAGAAATATCGCAACGGTATTTTTTATGCCAGCCGCGATATGCGTAATCATAAAATTATAAATAACGAAAATGAGGCTGATCCGCACAGTAAACGCCAGCTACGTTGATACAAAAAATGACGATCGTTTCTCAAAACAGCTTGTTTTTAAACGATTTTATTCTTTGTACTGCCGATCTGCCTTGTTGCCGATGGAGGTATGAATGGTTTCGAAAACGAAGGTCACTGCCGAAGACGTGATTGATTTGCGTTCTGCGCTGGCCCTACTTGAGCAGAACCCCGGTCAGTTGGTTACAACGAATGAACCCGTTGATCCGCTTGCGGAATTGTCGGGTGTCTATCGTTACGTTGGTGCCGGTGGTACCGTCCAGCGTCCGACGCGGCTTGGCCCGGCCATGATCTTCAATAAGATCAAAGGGTATGATGACGCGCGAGTGGTAATTGGTTTGCTCGCCAGCCGCGAACGTGTTGGCATGATGCTGGGGTGTGAGCCCCGCAAGCTCGGCTTTTTCCTCAATGAAGCGGTCAAGAACCCGATTAACCCTGTGGTGGTTGGTCCTGAAAAAGCGCAGTGCCAGGAAGTGGTCCATCTGGCGACCGAGCCGGGTTTTGACGTGCGCAAGCTGTTGCCTGCCCCGACCAATACCGAAGAAGATGCCGGCCCGTATTTCACCATGGGTATGGTGTATGCGGAAGATCCCGAAACCGGTGCACATGACGTCACCATTCACCGCATCTGCGTGCAGAGTGCTGACGAACTGTCAATCTACTTCGTGCCGGGCCGTCACATCGACGCTTTCCGCATGAAGGCTGAAGCGGCGGGCAAGCCGCTGCCGGTTTCCATCAGCATCGGCGTTGATCCGGCGATCGAGATTGGTGCCTGTTTTGAAGCTCCGACCACGCCGATTGGCTTTGACGAGCTGTCGGTGGCGGGTGCCATTCGTAAGCGCGCCGTTGAGCTGTCGAAGTGCCTGACGGTCAATGCTCTTGGCATTGCCAACGCTGAAATCGTCATCGAAGGCGAGCTGCTGCCGAATGTGCGTGTTCGCGAAGATCAGAACACCAACTCGGGCAAAGCCATGCCGGAATTCCCCGGTTATACCGGTGAAGCCAAGGCCGCGGTGCCGGTGTTCAAGATCAAGGCAATCACCCATCGCCTTCATCCCATCATGCAGACCGTCATTGGTCCGTCTGAAGAACATGTCAGCATGGCGGGCATTCCGACCGAAGCCAGCATTCTGTCGATGGTGGAAGCGGCCATGCCTGGCAAGCTTTTGAACGTCTACGCCCATTCGTCGGGTGGCGGCAAATATCTCGCCGTACTGCAGTTCAAAAAGTCCTCGCCGGCAGATGAAGGTCGCCAGCGTCAGGCGGCTCTGCTGGCCTTCTCGGCCTTCTCGGAACTGAAGCATGTCATTTTAGTCGATGAAGACGTTGACCTGTTTGATACCAACGATGTGCTGTGGGCGATGCAGACCCGCTATCAGGGTGATGTCAGCACGATCTTTATTCCGGGTGTGCGTTGCCATCCGCTTGATCCTTCGCAGTCACCGGAATTCAGCCCCTCGATCAAGGTGACGGGAACCTCGTGCAAGACGATCTTCGACTGCACCGTGCCCTATCCGCTGAAAGCTAAGTTCCAGCGCAGCAAGTTCAAGGAAGTCGACGTCAAGCGTTTTCTGCCTGACTTCAATCCTGAGGCGTAAGGCGTCAATGGGTTCCTCTTAAAAACAGGAACCGTGCGTGAGAGGACTACCTTGCTGCTTTTTGTGCATCGCGCAGAAGGCAGCAAGGGTTTTTTTAAAAATACGCCCAGCCGAGTGTGCATGATGAGTAAATCGCGTATTGTTGTCGGTATTAGTGGTGCTTCTGGTTTTCAGTATGGCATCAAGGCTCTTGAACTGCTGCGGGATCTGGATGTTGAAACACATCTTGTCATGTCCAAAGGCGCCGAGCTGACCCGCCATTACGAGACCGACCTCAAAAGCGATGATGTCTGCGCCATGGCAGATGTCGTTCATCCCATTGGTGATCTTGGTGCATCGATTGCAAGTGGTTCGTTCCAGACCCTTGGCATGCTGGTTGCGCCGTGCTCCATGCGTACGCTTGGAGCGATTTCTTCAGGGATCAGCGACAATCTTTTGACCCGTGCGGCTGACGTGGCCTTAAAAGAGCGACGCCGGCTGGTTCTGATGGCGCGGGAATCTCCGCTGCATCTGGGCCACTTACGCAACATGGTCGCTGTGACAGAGATGGGTGGCGTCATTTTTACCATGGCGCCGGCTTTCTACATCAAACCGAAATCCATCGACGACATCGTTTTGCACACCGTTGGCAGGGCACTCGACATGTTCGGACTGGACGTCAAGTCCCTTCGCAGATGGTCGTAAGGCGCATCTCGTTTTGCTGGCCGTTTTGCTGGCCGCTTTTGCTGGCCGCTTCGTCGGCACTGCACTAAACACCCTATTAATAGGGAGGTAAGGAAGTACAATGATTGGTCCAATCGTCAACGGCGCAGCTGTCGTTCTGGGTAGTCTCTGTGGTGGCGGGTTAGGGACACGTGTTCCTGCCAAGGTCCGCACAGCTCTGCCGATGGTCTTCGGTGTTGCCTCGATGGCGCTGGGTATCGCGCTGATTATCAAGATTAAGTATATGCCGGCGGTTATTCTGGCATTGCTGGTC
>JBAVPS010000521.1:0-2480 GCA_049693315.1 Rhizomicrobium sp.
GATGAACTTGTCCGCGCCATCCTCGATCAAAGCCTTCGGGCGTGCACCGCCGATCGAACTGCCATGAAACAAAGCCTTATCGAGTGCCGGAGGAATAGGCTCCCCTCGGTCCACCCGCTCGGCCGCCTCCATCAGATCTTCAAGCGTGGCATTCTCAGCCTCGCGCGGCAGATAGCGATCTGGCGAAACCTGGAAGTCCAGCGCGCCGATGCGATCAGAGCCAGAATTCAAAAGATAGGTCAGTTCGTCGAATTCGACATTGTGCGCACCAACACCCTTCAACCCCGTCAGTCGGTTGATGATTACCCGCCGCCCCCAGGCATCGGGCGCGCCGTCGCGTAAGGCACCCGCCATGTCGAGCGGGACTTGCGGCACAAGCGCGCCACGCTCCAGCGGAAGTTCCGGCAGGTAGATCGGAATGGCATCCACTCGTTCCAGGTAGGAGCGGCCATAATTAAACACATGAATATCACCGTCACGGACAAGCCGGCCAGCCACGACCGGCTCGTGACGCGTCGGCAACCAGATCCAGACATAGGCTTCGCCCGGAGAGGATAATGGGGGGGCAGTTTTGCGGCTACCCGGCTGGCGCTCAGAAGTCATCCTTCACCTCCGTACGCGGGCGGCGGACCGACTGTGGCAGAAGAGCCAGCTTATCTTCGACACGGGCGATCTGGGTAGCCAGAGCAGAAGGTTCGGCAACAAAAAGCGGGACACCGACGAGATGGGCGGCCTCGAATACCAGACCGATCTCCGCCTTCGGGCTACCCCGTTCGATAAGCTGCAAGGTGCTGCGGGCAATGCCGATGCGGGCCGCAAGATCCATCTCCGTCATCTTGCGCTGCTTCCGGGCAAGGCGGATCTGCCCGCCCATCAGGGTAAGCGCCTCCTGTGTTGGCCGGGAGTATGTTCTCACTACCATTTTAATGCCTTTTATACCGGTCACAAAAGTCATTCACGACCGACACAAAAGGCAATAACACATCCAGAAGTCGAATTCAACGAATGACCGGCTTAGCCGCCACGAAAGCGGTTTACGCCTATTTTATAGGTCATACCGTGATGGCAGGCCTAGCCACGCTAGGCGCAGCTAGGCATATGGCCTTTCTGGCTATCGCCTCCCCCCGCACGATCATGGTAACCGAGCGGACCTTTACACTGGGCGCACAGGTAACGACTGTAAGGCCAAATGGAGTTCGACCAGCTAGTTGACAAAGACCCGTTCATAGGCGCGAGCCAGACTACCGCTAACGCGGGTGGTCGAGAGGCTCCCCGCATCTATGGCATCAACAGCCCAAAGGCTATTGCGTGAGCCACAGCTTGGCTACGCGTGGAGGCCCCAAGCTTGCTCATGGCGTTGGCAATATGAAAATCCACCGTTCTTGGTGATAAGTTAATCCGAAGCGCCACAGCCTTGCTGGACATGCCATGCGCCGTCCACAGCAGGCATTCACGTTCCCGCCGAGACAACGCAGCGCACGCCAGAGCACCCCCAGCCGCTTGCGTTTCGAGTTGCATCTGTATGCGGGTATGGGCGTAAACCACAGCCAGCTGCGCCACGGCTCCCCATTCGGCTATAAAACTCTGAAACTCTGCCAACTCCATAGCGTTAGACAAGGACATACCGGCAATCGAATTTTTGCCGGGCGACCGCAAAGGGATGGCCACACCAACCTTCATTCCATACAGAGCGGCTTCTTCAACAATCAGCCTCTGACTTGAGGTGCAACCGCAGCCCGGCCAGAGGTTAAGTGCTTGGAGGCCGACAAGGCACGGTGAAAGGCTTTCAATACAATAGCGCACAACGGGGTCAGCACGGTGATACCGCATTTGGCGATAGCGTTCATTGTATGCGTCGGGAAAGGTGGACAGAGTCGTAACGTCGATATCTGATTTATCAGCAGAAACCGCGGTATAGCCATACATCATCCGATCAAAGCCAAGAGATTCCTGAAAGGAGACAACCTCACCCCAGGTCTGCTGAACCGTCTTTGTGGTGTTAAGGCGTGAAAAAAAATCGTCTAGACATACAACCATCACCCTCCCCCTTCGTAAAAAGCGAAACAAATCATACCCGCCACGTAAGCCCTCGTAATTCTACCAGCTATTTTACAAGGCGTCGATTCGCATCATGCCCTTTGAGGATAGGGCATGACTGACCTCTGTTCGCATAACTACAGGAAGCCCCCTCAGCCGCAATCATAAAACTAAAGTCACAATTTCGGTAATTTAGGGGAATGAGGGTGGGGTACGAAAAATCCGATTTAAGCGATCAAAAATACGGTTACGACATCGTCGTGGCGACGACGCAAGGCAGTATCAACGATCAGATAGAGAGGTACTTCGACCACCTCCGGCCGCCGAAGTTCCCGGATGACGCGCTTACCTTCGCCATCTGTTACGTCGGCACCGACACGACATTTTCTAAACTGACGTTAGACCAAATCCTAGAAAAGACAAAAAGCAGCCTATACCCCGAT
>JBAVPS010000522.1:0-24241 GCA_049693315.1 Rhizomicrobium sp.
ATCATCTTCTGCACACCTCGCCGGGCCTTGTTGTGGTGGCGCTGATGGGCGTGCTGTTGTTCTTCTTTGTGCTGCACATGGTCCGCGGCCTGGGCTGGCTGCATGGCCGCATCGCCGAAGGGCTGCTGGTCAGACTTTAAGTTCCGCTGTTGTCGGGATCGATGCCCTTTGCCAGCGCCGCAAAACGGCTGGCAAAGGCATCAAGCCCGGTTTTGGAAAACATCTGCCGCATCATGTCCTGCCCGGCTTCGGCCAGCGCCAGACGACCGGCCTCGTCCCCGCGTAAATCCTCATACACCGCCGCCAGATTGGCAAAATCCCAATCCACCGCGCGATAGGTTTCGCCATCGCGATAGCGGTCGGGCCACACCCGCATATGGCCCATATCACACATCATCACCGCCGCACCGGTCAGCCAGGCTTCATGCTCGCGGAAACAGATCTCGCCATTGCCAAAGCAGCTCAGCACGATTTTCGCATCACAAAGCCGGGCGACAAACTCGCGCCGCGGGACCTTGCCAGCGAAGACCGTCCCCGGCAGCCCCTGCACCTTCTGCAGCGCCAGCTTGCGCTGAAACGCCACCGTGTCGCGGCCATAACGGCCGGTGCTGAACATCACCGCCATATCGGTATGACGCGCCCGGTGGGGACTGATGGCATGGCCCACCGGCGGTGGCGGCGGCACATCCGCGGCCAGCCACAGCGCTTTGCGCACCGCCTTGTCCAGCCGCCCGAGCAGCCCCAGCCGCGGATCGCGATAATCGTAAGCCACGTCCCAGCCCACCACCACGCGCGGTGCCAGCGTCATATCAAGGGGGGTAAAGCCCTCCTCCTGATTGTCCATCTTGTCGTTGACGTGATCCACAATACCGTAGTGGCGATGGTAGTAATCTGAGAAGATTCTTCCGCCATAAAGTGGCTGATTGTATAATTTCATGTCCCTCAGCAGGCATTGCCGGACATAAAGCGAAACATAAGGCAGCACTTCGAACTGTGGTGTGCCGGTGGAATCGCGCAAATCAAACCAGATCAGTTTACTGGGCTTTGTCGCAATCGCCGCCACCGATGCAGCCCGCGCTGCCGGATCAGTCATGGTGCCGTACAGCTCGTCATGGCGGCGCGAGGTCAACATTAAAACATCGCAATCCAGTACATCCGGACCAATCCGGTCATACATTCGCACGCTGATGCCCATATCGGCGAGCCGATGCTGGGTGAGATAGACCGGATACCAGTGATTTTTGCGCCGTTTGCCATCGACAATGTGAACCCGCATACCTGACCCTTCGACGCTGTTTTTACTCCGCCCCAGCCGAAATGGCTGGCAAGCACGAAGCAAAAAAATCGTTAAATCCCTGTAAATGGTTGACGTTACATTATGGTATCTGGCTATATGTGTTGCCGTTTAGCAAGCGTCGAAAAATATTTTCGGCGCATCTTCCCTGCCACAGGTATCTTCGGGGGGAGCGTGCCCTGATTTGGGCCTTGTAATGTTTAAGGAGCAACCGTGGACCGCCGCAACGACCCGATGTCTCTTTTTATGGCTGAATCTGAACAAGCGTGGTCACCCCCCGCTGCTGATGCCGCCGTTTCGACATCTTCGCTTAATGCGCGCTGGGCCTTTGTTACCACCTCTTTGGCGGCACTGATTGTCGGCTCCATGGCGTTTCTGGCGATGCAGACCACCATGCCGACCAATGCGCGCGGCTTTGAACGGCCTCGCGAAGGCTTTATGCCCTACCATCTGTTCCAGAACCTGACCCAGTCGGGCAGCGCGCTGATGGCCTCGCTCGGTCATCGCGATCAGATCAACAAGCAGGCGGTGCCGGTCGGCCTGGCCCCCTTGCCGCCGCACAGCGATGCCACACCGGGTGTTGAAAACCGTTCGCTGACACTAGATTCAGGCGACACGCTGGCCGGCATGCTGGAATCCGTCGGCGTCAACGCCAATGAAGCCAACACAGCCATCGAAGCGATGCGTAAGGTTTATGACCCGCGCAACTTGCGCGCCGGGCTTTTGTTTGACCTGACGCTGACCCAGGCCAAAGGCGATAACGGCGACATGGTCACCCAGCTGACCAGCCTGAAATTCTCGCCGTCGATCGAGCATGATATTACGGTAACGCGCGCCGCCGATGGCAGCTTCAGCGCCAACGATGCCGAAAAGAAGCTGGTCGTCCAGCAGCATCACGCCGCCATCACGATTGATTCCAGCCTCTATCTGTCAGCCATGCGGGCTGGCATTCCGGCCGATGTTGTGGTCGAGATGATCCACATGTTCTCGTACAAGGTGGACTTCCAGCGTGATATTCACCCCGGCGACAGCTTCGAGGTGTTTTACGATTATTATTACACCCCGCAGGGCCAGGCTGCCCGCGTCGGCAACATCTCGTTTGCCCGCATGAAACTGGCCGGGCGCGAGGTCAGCCTCTACCGCTTCCAGTCCGACCCCAATTCGCCGCCGGATTATTTCGATGCCAAGGGCCAGAGCGCCAAGGGCATGCTGATGAAAACCCCGGTTGACGGTGCCCGTATCACATCCGGTTTCGGTATGCGCTTCCACCCGGTACTGGGCTTCACCCGCATGCATAAGGGCGTTGATTTCGGCGTACCAATCGGCACACCGGTGATGGCTGCCGGTGGCGGCACGGTCGCCTTTGCTGGCTGGATGAACGGCTATGGTAACTTTGTGCTGGTCAACCACGGCAATGGCTGGTCAACCGGATATGGCCATCTGTCACGCATCGGCACCGGCATTCATATCGGCAGTCATGTCCGTCAGGCTCAGGTCATCGCCGCCAGTGGCATGACCGGCATCGCCACCGGACCGCATTTGCACTATGAAATCCGCCTTAACAATCAGCAGGTTAACCCGCTAACGGTGAAGATGGCCGATGGTCGTAAACTGACGGGGCATGATATGCGCCTGTTCGAGGAACTGCGCGACCGCGTCAATACCATGATGGCCAAGACCAAGCTTGAAACCAAGATTGCCAGCACAGGCCCAGCCGTAAAATAAGGCCGCATGGCAACAGCAGGGTAATAAAAAAGCCCGCTTTAAACGGGCTTTTTTATTACCCTGAGATAATTTCAGCAGCGGGGGAGTTCTTCGGCCGGCAGATAGATCGCCTGACCACTTTCGTCGGAACGGCCTACCGACACCGTGACATCCGCCGCCGTGCCGTCATGACCGATCTGCTGCAGCAGCAAGCGATAGGCTTCGGTCAGCAACGCCATCATACGACCATCGCTACTCTGGCCGGTATCGCTGTGGTCCGGGTCTGGCCGGGACGAGCGGATCAGCCGCCGGTAAGTATCGCGCACATCCTGAGCTGTCACCAGCGGCCCCAGACCAAACAGCAAGCGGGCCTGCTCCAGCGCTTCGGGCTCGACCACCGAAATCTCCACCGTGGCGAAGCTGTAGGGCAACGATGGGCCGGTACGGGTAAATTGCAGACGGTTACCATAAGCGGCCTGCAGAGCCTCCAGACAGTCTTCCAGCACCGAAATTTCATCTGCCCGCACCAGCAGCGCCATTTGCAGCACCACGGCATCGGTTTGTACCGGGCGCAGGATAGTCTCTGTGACGGCCGCCTTCAGCGCCCCACCGACCGCCTGAGCCAGCGCGCCGCGATGGCGTTCCAGAGCTTCCTTAACCAGGCGGCCCAGAGCCGCGCGCCAGACATCGTCACGCAAGGCCATCGCCGAGCGCTCTTTCAGGCGGGCAATCGCCGGCTCGGTAGCAACTTCGGCATAGACCAGCTCGAGATCCCATTTGACGGTGATTTCATATTGAACGCAGTTCTTCAGGCGACCAAAGGCATCGGCAAAGGCCCGCCGCCCACGTGACAGGCTGGCGCGCACTGAACTTCTGTCGGGCAGCGAAGTACCAAATTTCACCGGTAAAAGCGGCGCCGTACGCCGGATGCGGTCGATAGTTCCCTGATAGGTAGCAAGCAGACGGGCATGCTCCGTGTGGTCTGTACCGCAGTCACTTTGCCCCGGCAAACCGCACATGGCCCCCGATGTCGAAACCACGGCGGCAAATCCGCCATCCGCAACGGTATCCAGACTGCCACAGGACACCTGACAGATCGTTTTGGCACAATCAGATTCGGCAGGAACGATGGCATAGACGGTCACCGGACCGTCCTGCGGCTTAATTATCCGTTCAGCTTGCATCGCACCTATCCTTAATTTTTGCCCCGAAAATTCGAGCCACCGTTTCAAGCTGTCCCCGCTTCCTCAACCACGTCCGAACGCAATAACAAGGCTGCCGAGTACTGCCGCAACGCCGCCAGCTCGCGGCAAGCCTGACAGTCAAAATCCCCGGCCGCATAGACAACACAAGGGATGACAGCGCCATCATCG
Organism: Rhizomicrobium sp.; assembly: GCA_049693315.1. GTDB lineage: Bacteria > Pseudomonadota > Alphaproteobacteria > Micropepsales > Micropepsaceae > Rhizomicrobium. The sequence goes on from JBAVPS010000522.1 coordinate 4,372, forward strand.
TCGACAATCAACCGGGCCAGACGCCGCCGCTCTGACACGGTTTCCGCCTCGGAAAAAGCCCGTAATATCGCCCTATACTGCCCGTCGCACCGGCCAAACAGGCCGGGTTTACACAGCACCGGGGGTGTCACTGACGGCGGCATCGGAACCCTCGCTTAAAACCGCACCCAGCAGACCGAAAATCCGTGTGCGGCATATTACGAGTGATTCTTTGGCTACTATCGATATGGTTTCCATGTCATTTATCAATTCGCTCATTTTTCCGTCTAAGGAGTAATTAATCCGTCCCCGTCATAAACCATACTCCGCTCGCGCCAATTTGACTTATCGCGGCGCAACGCTAGTATTTTTCGGCAATTTGTGACTGCGGTGTCATAGAATACCGCTACAGCCATATCTGCAGCTGCCGCTGTTGAGGGCATGCAGCAACGGACCACACTAGACTGCCGAGGGGCTTAAAAAACTATGCAACAAGAAAAACAGGCCGTCGCTATCGGCTCGATGCTTGCGAGCGCTACCATGACCGTCGGCAAGTTCGCTGTAGGCATTGCCACCGGTAGCCTAGGTTTAATTTCCGAAGGTTTGCATAGTTTTTTGGATCTGGGCGCCACGATACTGACCTATCTGGCGGTACGTGTCAGCGACAAGCCTGCCGATGCCGAACACCCCTATGGTCACGGCAAAGCCGAAAGCGTCGCCGCGCTGGCAGAAACCATTCTTCTGTTCGTCACCAGCTTCTGGATCGTGACCGAGGCGGTCCACCGCCTGATCGTCGGCCATAGCACGGTTACGGCCAACTGGTGGGCGGTCGGTGTCATTGTCGTGTCGATCCTGATTGACCTGACGCGGGCACGCGCCCTGACCAAAGTCGCCAAAGCGACCAGAAGTCAGGCGCTGGAGGCCGATGCGCTGCACTTCTCCTCGGACGTTTTGAGCAGCACGGTAGTGCTGATCGGTCTGGGCTTTGTTGCCATTGGCTGGCCGATGGGTGATGCACTGGCCGCCATTGGCGTAGCGGTTTTCGTCTGCCGCGCGGGCTGGCGGCTGGGGCGCAGCACCATTGCCACGCTGATCGACGCCGCCCCTCAGGGCGTCACCGACAGGCTTAACAAGATCGTCGCCACAGTCCCCGGCATTGCCGCCATTGAACGCGTCCGCGCACGTCCGGCGGGCAGTACGCTGTTTGCCGACATTGATGTTGCGATCGGCCGCAGCCTGCCGCAAAGCCATGCGGTTGCCATCCGTCAGGCCATTTGCGAGGCCATCAAGGCAGAAATGCCCGAAGCGGAAGTCGCCGTGGCCATGCACCCGCTGGCGCTCGACAGCGAAACCGTCCGCCAGCGGGTTCAGACCATCGCGCTGGAGCAGGAAGCCGCCGTACACCACATCACCGCGCTGCAGGCTGGCGGCCGGCTGACGGTCGGCTTCGATCTGGAAGTGGACGAATACCGCCCGTTAAGCGAAGCCCACGACATCGCCACCGCCCTTGAAATTGCCATTCGCGAGGAATTTGGCGCCGATACCGAGGTTGAAACCCATATTGAGCCGCTGGAAGACCGCGGCCAGCATGGTGAGGATGTCAGCCCGGACGAACTTCAGCGCATCGCCCTGCAGCTGGGCAGCCTGATCGGCCACAGCGATATCCTCAGCGAAGCCCATGATTTACGGGTGCGCCGCACACCTATCGGCTTGATTGTGCTGTTTCATTGCCGCGCCGATGGCAAGCGCACGGTTGCGGACGTACATGAAGCCGCCGATATTCTGGAACACAAGTTGCGCCAGACCCATCCCGGCATCTGGCGAATTGTGGCCCATACCGAACCGAAAAAAGGCTGATAGCGGACATGGTGCCAAGCCTTGTTTTTTTGCTGCGGCATCGCTTAAATCCCGCCTATGGATAAGCCACACTACCGGCCGCGTTTGGGCTATGACATTCGAATTAAACAAGAAACGGCAAAGCCGGTCTCGCGCCCCTGTGCGGTACCCGGCTGTGCCGAAGAAGGCGTATGCAACCTGCCGGTCAGCCCGCATAACCCGGCGCGGCAGTGGTTGTGCCCCTATCACGCCCGCGCGCATAACGAGAGCTGGGACTTTTTCTCAGGCATGAGCGAGGCGGAAATCCTGCGTTTTCAGGAAGAGGCCATTGTCGGCCACCGCCCGACCTGGCCGCTGGGCAAACGCGCAGCCGGGGTACAGGCCCGCAGCGGCGCAAGAAACGGCTCCTACGTCTTTGAAGACGGCAATATTATTTTCAACACTGGCAACAAAAGACCAAGTCCGCGCCGTCCGCAGCGCATATTGACGCCCTTACAGCGGCAAGCCTTTGAAATACTCGAGCTCGACAGTTCGGTATCCTTGAACGAAATTAAAGCTCGGTATAAGGAATTGGTAAAGCGGTTCCACCCTGACGCCAATGGCGGTGACAGGGCAACGGAGGAGCGCCTGAAGCAGGTCATCAAAGCCTATGGCGTGTTGCGCGCCAGTGGTATGGCATAGCGGGTGTTCTTTGCCGCAGGCGAACGGACAGTTGGATTTCGAACAATGACAGCTATGCCTCAGGGCCTCGATACCGCGTTGGTGCCTGACACCACCGTCGATGTGAAGCAGACGTTTGGTTTTGATGCCGCCATCAAGGTACCCGCGTTTTCCACCGCGTCGGAATATGTTCCCGACCGTGACGAGACCTATCGCTTTGACCGTGACACCACGCTCGCCATTTTAGCGGGCTTTGCCTATAACCGCCGCGTCATGGTGCAGGGCTATCATGGCACCGGCAAATCCACCCATATCGAGCAGATTGCGGCGCGCCTGAACTGGCCGTGCATCCGCATCAACCTCGACAGCCATATCAGCCGTATTGACCTGATCGGCAAAGACGCCATCGTGCTTAAAGATGGCAAGCAGGTCACCGAATTTCGCGAAGGCCTGCTGCCCTGGGCGCTGCAGCGCCCCGTCGCGCTGGTGTTTGATGAATATGATGCCGGTCGCCCCGATGTGATGTTCGTCATTCAGCGCGTGCTGGAAGTGCAAGGCAAGCTGACGCTGCTCGATCAGAACAAGGTCATCAAGCCGCATCCGGCGTTCCGCCTGTTCTCGACCACCAACACCATTGGCTTGGGCGATACCACCGGCCTCTATCACGGCACCCAGCAGATCAATCAGGGCCAGATGGACCGCTGGAGCATTGTGGCAACCCTGAACTATCTGTCACACGCCGATGAAACCAACATCGTGCGGGCCAAACTGCCGGGCTACACCAGCAGCGAAAAGCAGGGCGTGATTGACGCCATGGTGCGCGTTGCCGACATGACACGTAACGCCTTCATCGCCGGTGACATCTCGACCGTGATGAGCCCGCGTACCGTCATCACCTGGGCCGAAAATGCCGAAATCTTCGGGGATATCGGTTTTGCCTTCCGCCTCACCTTCCTCAACAAATGTGACGAGCTGGAACGCCCGGCGGTCGCCGAATTCTACCAGCGCGCCTTTGGCGAAGACCTGCCCGAAAGCGCGGCCAAGGTTCTGGTCGCCTGAGGATGCCGTTTTGCCCGTGCCGGGGCCGCTAAAGGCGGCCTCGGGCGGGGTACCTTTCACGCCCGTCGTGCCATAGGATACGCTTTTCACCATGCCCACCGCCACATCCGCTGATCTGTTCAAGCAGGCCGTGACAACCGCGGTGCGGGCGCTTTCCGGCGAACCGGAGGTGGAGGTCAGTTATACCTCGGAACAGCCATCCTTAAGCGGCAAGAAAGCCCGCCTGCCCCTGCCCTCACGCAGCCTGCCTGCGGGTGAAGTGGCCATGGTGCGCGGCGCAGGCGACGCCTGCGCGCTTCGGCTCGCCTATCACGATGCCACCTTAAACGCCAAACTCTGCCCGCCGGATGCCGATGCCGCCCTGATTTTTGAGGCGGCAGAACAGGCCCGCGTCGAAGCCATTGGTGCCTGCACCATGAAGGGCGTCGCGCAAAATCTGGCGGTCAATCTGGAAGCACGCTGCAGCGCACGCGGGCTGGCCGGGGTGCGCAGTCAGGAAGATACCCCACTGGCCGAAGTCGTCGGCCTGATGGTGCGTGAACGGCTGACCGGCGAGGCCCCGCCGCTATCAGGGCGCAAAGCGGTGTCGCTGTGGCGTGATTTTGTCGAAAGCCGCGCCGGTCGCCAGCTGGATATGCTGGCCGATGTGATGCGCGATCAGACCGGCTTTGCCCGCATCACCCGCGCGGTGCTGAGCAGTCTGGAAGTGGGCGAAGAAACCGAACAATCCTCGCCCGCCAACAATCAGGATAATCCGCCCGACGCGCCGACCGAACAGGAAGGTGGCGACGGCGATGGCGAAGGTGATCAGAGCGACGGCGGCGAAGACAGCGATACCAGCACGGACAGCGCGCCGACATCGGCTGACATGCGCGACGATGAGACCGACAGCGAAGGCACACCCGATCCCTCGGCCGAGATGAAGCGCTGGCTGGCCGAGCAACCGTTCCGCGGCCGCGACTGGGGCTATCGCGCCTATACCACCGAATTCGACGAAGAAGTGCTGGCAGAAAATCTCTGCGATGCCGAAGAAATGAACCGGCTGCGCGCCTTTCTCGACCAGCAACTGACCACAATGCACAGCGTGGTGGCGCGTCTGGCCAACAAGCTGCAACGGCTGCTGCTGGCCCAGCAAAACCGCAACTGGGATTTTGATCTGGAAGAAGGTCTGCTGGATGCCGCACGGCTGACCCGTGTGGTGACCGATCCGCTGCACCCCTTGTCGTTCAAGTGGGAGAAGGATACCGATTTTCGCGATACCGTGGTGACGCTGCTGATCGACAATTCCGGTTCCATGCGTGGCCGCCCCATCATGGTGGCGGCGATGTGCGCCGACATTCTGGCCCGCACACTGGAACGCTGCGCCGTCAAGACCGAGATTTTAGGCTTTACCACCCGGGCGTGGAAGGGTGGCATGTCACGCGAAAAATGGGCCGCCGCTGGCAAGCCTGCCACGCCGGGGCGGCTCAACGACTTACGCCACATCATCTACAAGGCGGCGGATGCGCCGTGGCGGCGGGCGCGGCCCAATCTTGGCCTGATGATGCGCGAAGGCCTGCTGAAGGAAAACATCGATGGCGAGGCCCTGATGTGGGCCTATACCCGTCTGGCCGCACGCCCCGAGCAGCGCAAAATTCTGATGGTGATTTCGGATGGTGCGCCGGTTGACGATTCCACCTTATCGGTGAACCCGGCCAATTATCTCGATGTCCATCTGCACAAGGTCATCACCGAAATCGAAAGCCGCTCAGGCATTGAACTGGCCGCTATCGGTATCGGCCACGATGTCACCCGCTATTACAACCGCGCGGTGACCATCGTCGATGCCGAACAACTCGGCGGGGCCATGACACAGCAACTGATCGGACTGTTTGAAGAAGAAGCGGAACGGGGCAGCGTACGCCGCCGCACCGCCCGTACATCCTAGGGCTTTTCACGCCGACGCGCGAAAATGCTCAAGGTCTTAAAGTCATGCCATCCCCATGGATTGGGATGTGGCACCTGTAAGCGTGGCGTTCTGCACGCGCCTTCTGACCATTTACCAACACGGTTTCCCCCCTGGGCTGCCGCGCGCCAATGCCAAGGAGCCTGCATGACAGCAATCAGACGAGGCCATCAGCAAAACCTGATCGGACGCCGCCAGTTCTTACGGGGCGGTCTGGCGGGTCTTGGCACGATGGCACTTGCCGTGCCGTCCTGGGCCGCGGATAAACCGTCGCTGATGGCATCGCCCAACAACCCGATTGTTCCGGCGGCCAAACTCAATCAGATCGGCTTTGCCCCCCAGGGGCGCAAACGCTTCAGCTTAAGTGAAACCACCGGCCGCCCGGTGACGCGCTTTGCGATTGAAACCACCGACGGCTGGACGCTGTATCGCGACCGGCTGGAACCACGGCTGTATAATTTAAGCGAAACCGCGGGCGAGCATGTCCGTTGCGGTGATTTTACGCCGCTGACCCGCCCCGGCACCTATCGTGTGGTGGCAGATGGCCACCGCTCAGATCCCTTCACCATCACCGCCACGCCTTACGGCGATGTGCTGCATGATGCCGCCCGCGCGTTTTATCTGATCCGCGCCAACGCACCGCTGAATGATCCGCTCACCGGCATCCGCCACCGCGCCAGCCATCAGATCGATCACACTCTGCGGGTCGGCGGCATGCGGCGCGATCTGTCCGGCGGCTGGTACAATGCCGGTGACTATGGCAAATGGACCAACATGGCCGCGATCAGCGCCAGCCATATGATGTGGCTGTACGAGCTGCGGCCGGATACTGTCACGGCGCTGGATCTGGATTTGCCCAATCCCTATCCCGGGGTGCCAGACATGCTGGCCGAAGCCCGCTGGGGGCTGGAATGGCTGCACAAGATGCAGAACCCCGATGGCAGCGTGCTGCACAAGGTCGATACCGAGCCGGATTTTGCCTGGGGCTGGATGCCGGAAAACGATCCCTATTACCGCCATGCCAGTGGCATTGGCAGCCTGAACGCCGGGGTCTTTGTCGGGGTTATGGCGCAGGCGGCACGGGTCTTTGCGCCCTTTGATGCCGATTTTGCCGAACGCTGCGGCCATGCCGCCCAAATCTCGTGGCGCTGGCTGGGGGAATATCCCAACCTGCCCACCAGCGACCCCTATTACAGCGATCGCGACGCCTGGCAGGAAAAGCTCTGGGCCCTGTGCGAAATCGCCCGCCTGACCGAAGACAAAGACCGTCTGCACCGCGCCACCGCCGAGCTGGAACATCGCGGCGTCACCGCGGTGTCGTGGACCGCACCGCACATTCTGGGTGCGCTGACCTTGAGCCAGATGCGCGGCACCCGGGGCGCAGATGTCGCCAGAGCCAGTATTTTCGCCGCCGCCGGGGTGATTGGCGGGCGGGTGTCAGCCGATGCCTATGGCTTTAGCAGCGTACGCAGTGATTACGACTGGGGCTCGGCCGAAAACGCCCTGAACGATGCCAATGCCTGTCTGCTGGCGGCCGAACTGACCGGCGTGCCCGAGTGCCGCGACACCGGCGTGCGGCTTATGGACTATGTTCTGGGCAACAACAGTCTGGGATTGTGCATGCTGACCGGCCACGGCACCCATAACATCAGCCGCCCCTATCACTGGACCTATCGGACCGCCGGTATCGTCATGCCGGGCTGGGCCAGCGGCGGGCCCAACGCCGTATTGTCAGGGGGCGATTTGCTACTGGAAGCTGTCATTAACCGTGGCGTACCCCCGGCCAAATGTCTGGTCGATGCCTGTGACGATGACGGTTCCTGGGCCAGTAACGAAGGCGAAACCAGCGAAAATGCCGCACTGGTCATGGCGCTGGGGCTTTACGATTTGTAACCGCACGATTTGTAACGGCGGGCCAGTCTGCGATATGACAACCGCCTATCCCGCGAAGGGGCATAAGGGAAGTATCATGAAGATCGTCATCACCATCATCGGCAAGGACCGCGTTGGGATCGTTGCCAAAGTTGCCACCGCACTGGCCGAAACCAAGGTCAACATTCTCGATATCAACCAGAACATCGTCCATGGCTATTTCAACATGGTGATGGTGGCCGATATGGCCGCAGCGGAAATTTCGCTGCAGGACCTGCAGCAGCAGTTCAAGGCCTTGGGCGAAAGCATCGGCGTCGAAATCAAAATCCAGCACGAAGATATTTTCAACGTCATGCACCGGATCTGACCGGCGCGTAACGCATGCGCTAAACGCCTAACGTTCATCCAGTAAAGGTTTTCATTATGTTGCTGACCAAGGAAATCATCGAAACCGTCCGTATGATCGAGAAGTACAAGCTCGATGTGCGTACCATCACCATGGGCATCAGCCTGCGCGGCTGCTGCGACAGCAACATCAAAACCTTCTGCCAGAACGTCTATGACCGCATCACCACCCAGGCCAAAGCGCTGGTCGAGGTTGGCGAGGATATCGAAGCCGAATTCGGTATTCCCATCGTCAACAAACGCATTTCGGTAACGCCGATCGCCATCGTGGCCGAGAGCTGCCGCACCGACAGCTATGTGCCGGTGGCCGAGGCACTTGACCGTGCCGCCCACGAACTGGGTGTTAATTTCATCGGCGGGTTTTCGGCACTGGTCGAAAAGAAAGCCACCGAAGGCGATAACATCCTGATCGCCTCGATCCCGGAAGCTTTGGCGCGCACCGAACGGGTGTGTTCCTCGGTAAATATCGGCACCACCAAGGCCGGCATCAACATGGATGCGGTGCGGGAAATGGGCCGCATCGTCAAGCGCACCGCCGAGCTGACCGCCGATCGCGATGCGCTGGGCTGCGCCAAGCTGGTGGTGTTCTGCAATGCGGTCGAAGACAACCCCTTCATGGCGGGCGCGTTCCACGGCGTGGGCGAAGGCTCGTCCACCATCAATGTCGGCGTCTCGGGCCCCGGCGTGGTCAAGCACGCGCTGGAATCGGTCAAAGGCATGCCGTTCGACGACGTGGCCGAGACCATCAAATGCACCGCGTTCAAGATCACCCGCGTTGGCCAGCTGGTGGCGCAGGAAGCCTCCAAGCGCCTTGGCGTCAAGGCGGGCATCATTGACCTTTCGCTTGCCCCAACCCCGGCGGTGGGCGACAGCGTAGCCTATATTCTCGAAGAGATGGGTCTGGAAAGCTGCGGCTGCCCCGGCACCACGGCGGCGCTGGCGCTGCTTAATGATGCGGTCAAGAAAGGCGGCCTGATGGCGGCCCAGGCGGTCGGCGGTTTGTCGGGTGCCTTCATCCCGGTCAGCGAAGATGCCGGGATGATCGCGGCGGCTGAACGTGGCAGCCTGACCATCGAAAAACTCGAAGCAATGACCTGCGTCTGTTCGGTCGGCCTCGATATGATCGCCATTCCGGGTGACACCACGGCAGAAACCATCTCGGCCATCATCGCCGACGAAGCCGCCATCGGCATGATCAACAACAAAACCACCGCCGTGCGTCTGGTGCCGGTGCCGGGCAAAGCCGTCGGCGACCATGTCGAGTTTGGCGGCCTTCTGGGTCACTGCCCGATCATGCCGGTCAACCGCTTCAAGGCCGATGCCTTCATCGCCCGTGGCGGACGCATTCCGGCCCCGTTACGCAGCCTGACGAACTAATAGCGCTCACGGCCCGCCGCGCCATTGGGCGCGGCGCGGACGGGTGCGACGTATGCGGCAGATTCGCCACCCGCGCCGTAAGTCACGCCTTTATCAATCACGGGTTTCAGTATTAAAAACTCAATCATAACAGCACAGTGCAATTGTTACGATTTACAGTTAAAAATCATTCGCGTTTTATTGTAACGGGTTTGTTCTGTGTCTGAATCCATCGATACGTTAGATCTATCCAGCCTAACCTCCTATGCCCGCATCACACCGCGTACCTATCAGTTGATGCAGGGCTTCTGGCCGCAAGTCCGCGCCGCGCTGCGCCCGATCCTCGATGATTTCTATGACCATGTCCAAACCGATCCGGTCATGGCCAGGATGGTGGCGGGCAACACCGAGCGCTTAAAGACCGCGCAGGAAAATCACTGGGAGCGGCTGTTCACCCACGCCATTGACCGGACCTATCTGCAGGCGGTCTACCGCATCGGCATGGCGCATGTGCGCATCGACCTCAAACCGCACTGGTACCTGACCGGCTATCAGATTCTGCTCAACCGCCTGATCGGGGTGGCGACGCAGACCTGCCCGCCCGAGGTTTTGACCGAAACCCTGCAGGCGCTGGTGACGATGGTGATGTTCGATATGGATATGGCGATCTGGGCCTATCTCGACGCCATCGAACAGGAAAAGAAGCAGCAGGAAGCCAAATTCGCTGAAGACCGCAGCCTGATCGGTGATGCGCTGGTGGCGCTGGCCGAGGGCGATCTGACCTATCGGCTGGACGATGGTATTGCCGGCGAGCTTGAGCAGATCAAAGAGAATTTCAATTACGTCTCGGCCAGCTTAAGCGATAATATGCGCACGGTGATGCAATCGGCCCGCGCCATCCGCAGCAGCGCCAGCGAAATTTCGGCCTCCTCGGATGATCTGGCCCACCGCACCGAAACCCAGGCCGCCGGTCTGGAAGAAACCGTCGCCGCCCTGGTGCAGATCACCAAGAATATCAAGGATACGGCAGAAAGCGCAGCGGAAGCGGCAGACAATGCCGCCAAGGCACAGTCGGTGGCCGAGAATGGCGGTCAGGTGGTCAATCAGGCCATTGCCATCATGGCCGAGATTGAAAAATCCTCGCGCCAGATTGCCGACATCACCGGTGCCATCGACGAGATCGCCTTTATGACCAACCTGCTGGCGCTGAACGCCGGGGTCGAGGCGGCGCGCGCCGGTGAAGCGGGCCGTGGCTTTGCCGTGGTCGCCACCGAAGTGCGTTCGCTGGCCGGCCGTTCGCGCGATGCGGCGCAGAGCATCAAGAAGCTGATCCACGATTCCAGTCAGCAGATCACGGCGGGCGTCAAATCGGTTGGTGCATCCGGTGCGGCACTGAAAGAGATCATTCAGGAAGTCGGCCAAATCAATGCGCTGGTCAACGACATTGCCCGCAACGCCGGGCAGCAATCGGTCGGCGTCGACGAAGTGAACATCGCCCTGAACCAGATGGATCAGGTCACCCAGCAGAACGCCGCCATGTCCGAGGAAAGTGCGGCGGCGGCCAAAAATCTGGTGCTGGAAACCACCGCGCTCGACGCAATGGTGCACAATTTCCGCGTCGAACAGAACTGATCTTATCCGCCCAGTGGTGCGCCGGGATAAAAGCGGCGCACCTGACTGGCCAGCCGCCAGGCCACCCCCCGCGCCAGATATTTCGGATGCGGCAGATACCAGCGGCGCACATCGCGCTGCCACACCGCCACCACGCCATCTTCGGGATCAATGCGCGAACCCAGACGGATAAAACCGTTTTTGGCCAGCACCCATTGCGATACCAGATTATCAACGCGGGTTTCCGCCGTCAGGGTGCGTAAGGTCGGATTGGTCCGCACATGGGCAAGCAGCGCCGCCACCATCGCCTGACCATAGCCCTGCCCACGGCGGCTGGCGGCAATGCCATAGCCGAACAGCGCCTGCCCATCACCATCGGGGGCGTGCAACAGGCTGACCAGCCCCACAACTTCAGAGCCCACCACCACCAGCCACGAGGCGCGGCAGCCCCGCCGCCGAAGCGATGCGGTCATCTCCCGCAGCATGCGCAGCGTCTCGACCGTCTCGACCCCGCCGGGGGGCAGCACAAGACCTTTTGGCCCCGGCACCTCGCCCAGCATCCAGGCAAAATGGCGGTCGGTGGCGACGATCAGCTTGGGCTTCATGGTTCGCCCTTTTCACGAATCTGTTGGCAGAGACCATGCTCCTGCCAAACCGCCGCGAAATCCATATGCAAACGCCGGCCTGAAAAGACCGGCGTTCAACAAAGATACAATCACCGTCGCGGGGGGACGGTCAGCTGCGATAGGAACCGTTGATATCGATATAGGCGTGGGTGAAATCGCAGGTCCACACCGTGGCCTTGCCCTCGCCCAAACCAATATCGGCACCGATTTCGACCTCAAGACCAGACACCGCCCTGGTCGCGGCCGCCTCGTCATAATTCTTGGCGCGGGCACCGTGTTTAGCCACCCAGATCTTGCCGAAACGGATGGAAAGCTTGTCACGGTCGGCCATTTCGCCCGACTTGCCAACCGCCATAACCACGCGGCCCCAGTTGGCATCGTTACCGGCCACCGCCGTTTTGACCAGCGGAGAATTGGCAATCGAAAATGCGATTTTCTTGGCGGCATCGTCGCTTTCGGCCCCGGTCACGTCGATGCGGATGAATTTGCCCGCGCCTTCGCCGTCCTTGACCACCTGCAGCGCCAGATCAAGCAGCACGCCGTGCAGTTTTTCCCGGAAATCGGCCAGCTTCTTGTCGCTGGCCCGCGCCACCGGGGCATGCGCCGCGCCCTTGCCGGTGGCAAACAGCAGCAGCGTATCGCTGGTCGAGGTATCGCTGTCGACGGTGATCGAATTGAAGGTGTCTTTCACACCTTCCGACAACAGCTCCTGCAGCACCGTCGCTGGCAGGGTGGCATCGGTGACCACGAAAGACAGCATCGTCGCCATATCGGGGGCAATCATGCCCGCGCCCTTGGCCATGCCGTTAATCGTCACCGTCTTGTCACCGATCTGCGCCGTGGCTGTCGCCATCTTGGGAAAGGTGTCGGTGGTCATGATCGCTTCGGCTGCGGCGCGCCAGGAATCAGGTGCCGCTTCCGCCGCCAGCGTGTCGAGGATCGCGATAATGCGCTCGGCTGGCAGCGGCTCGCCAATCACACCGGTCGAGGCCATAAAGACCTCGGACGCCTTGCAACCGACCGTGGCCGCCGCCGAACGGGCAACATCGCGCGCCCCCTCGAATCCAGCCTTACCGGTAAAGGCATTCGCGTTACCGCTGTTGACCACCAGTGTACGCGCCACACCACCAGCAAGCGATGTCTTGCACCAGTCAACCGGTGCGGATGGCGCCTTGGATTTGGTGAATACGCCCGCCACCTGTGTGCCGGGGGCAAACACCGCCATCATGACGTCGGTTCGCCCCTTGTAGTGCACCCCGGCCGCCCCGCTGGCCAGACGGACACCGGCAATCGGCGGCAGCCTTGCAAAAACCTTGGGGGCATTGGGGGAAACCGGCGGTTTTACCGCAGCGGTCGTATTAACTGCCGAGACCGCCTCGTCAGCCGTATTTTTGACAGAAATCTTACGGTCCTGCGTCATAATGCTTTCGTCCCTGAACCGAAGTCGGGGTTTGGCCGGAATCGCACGATTTGACAAGGGGGGATGTCGTTCTTATCTGTCGGTAGATGGATTTTTGGGCTATGGCGTATTCGCCATATACCCGGCGTGCAACTATGGCGGCGATTGCCCCCCTTACGGGGCGTGGCCCCTATTGTTGTGCGACGGTCTAAAAAACGGGCGCAACACTTTACGGCATCTGGATTCGAGCAGAGGGTTTCATGGTGAATTTCGGCACACTGGCGCAGCGGCTATTTGGTTCGGCCAACGAGCGCAAGATTAAAAAATTCTGGGACAAGGTGGCCGAAATCAATGCCTTGGAGCCACGCTATCTGGCGATGACCGATGAAGAGCTGACCGCACAAACGGCCCTTTTCAAAGAACGCATCGCCGCGGGTGAAACCCTGGAAGACCTGCTGACGGAAGCGTTCGCCGTGGTCCGTGAAGCGGCCAAGCGCACCTTAGGCCAGCGGCATTTCGACGTTCAGCTGGTGGGCGGCATGGTGCTGCACTACGGCAACATCGCCGAAATGAAAACCGGTGAAGGTAAGACTCTGGTCGCCACACTGGCGGTTTACCTCAATGCACTGGCCGGTGAAGGCGTTCACGTCGTCACCGTCAACGACTATCTGGCCAAGCGCGATTCGGAATGGATGGGGCAGGTCTATCGTTTCCTTGGCCTGACCACAGACTGCATCGTCCATGGCCTGACCGACGAAGAACGCCACGCCGCCTATGCCGCCGATGTCACCTATGGCACCAACAACGAATTCGGCTTCGATTACCTGCGTGACAATATGAAGTACTCGCTGGACACCATGGTCCAGCGCGGTCACGCCTATGCCATCGTCGACGAAGTCGACTCGATCCTGATCGACGAAGCCCGCACCCCGCTGATTATTTCCGGTCCGACCGAAGACCTGACCGAAATGTATCGCAAGGTCGATGCGCTGATCCCGTCGCTGATCCCCGGCAAAACCAAAGCCGAGGGCAAGGATAACGGCGAGGATGAAGAAACCAATAAGGGTGATTTCGAACTCGACGAGAAACAGCGCCAGGTCACGCTGACCGAAGCCGGTAATGAACATATCGTCGAGCTGTTGCGCGATGCCGAACTTTTGGAGCGCGGCGATCTCTACGACATCGAAAATATTTCGCTGGTCCACCACGTCAATCAGGCCCTGAAGGCGCATCAGCTGTTCCAGAAGGACCGCGACTACATCGTCAAGAATGGCGACGTCATCATTATTGACGAGTTCACCGGCCGCATGATGGAAGGCCGCCGCTATTCCGAGGGCCTGCATCAGGCCCTGGAAGCCAAGGAACATGTCACGGTTCAGCCCGAAAACGTCACGCTGACCTCGATCACCTTCCAGAACTATTTCCGCCTTTACGACAAACTGGCCGGTATGACCGGTACGGCGCTGACCGAAGCGGCCGAATTCATGGACATCTATGAACTCGATGTCATGGAAATTCCGACCAACAAGCCGGTGCTGCGCATCGATGCGGATGACGAGGTTTATCGCAGCGTCGATGAAAAGAACGAAGCCATCATCGAGCTGATCAAGGAATGCTATGCCAAGGGCCAGCCGGTGCTGGTCGGTACGGTGTCGATTGAAAAGTCAGAACAGCTGGCCGAGCTGCTCAAAAAACGTAAAATCACCCATAATGTGCTGAACGCCCGCTATCACGAGCAGGAAGCCGCCATTGTGTCTCAGGCCGGTAAGCCCGGCGCGGTGACCATCGCCACGAATATGGCCGGTCGTGGTACCGACATTCAGCTCGGCGGTAATGCCGACATGCGCATCAAGGTCGAACTGGGCGGCATTACCGATCCGGAAGAACTGACCCGCCGCGCTGCGGAAATCCGCGCCGAAGTCGCCGCCGACAAGGAAAAAGTGCTGGCCGCCGGTGGCCTTTACATCATCGGTACCGAACGGCACGAAAGCCGCCGTATCGACAATCAGCTGCGTGGCCGTTCCGGCCGTCAGGGCGATCCCGGTGCCTCCAAGTTCTTCCTGAGCCTGCAGGACGATCTGATGCGCATCTTCGGTTCGGAGCGCATGGATGCGGTGCTGACGCGCCTTGGCCTGCAGCCGGGCGAAGCCATCACCCACCCCTGGGTCAACCGGGCACTGGAAAAGGCACAGCAGAAGGTTGAAGCCCGCAACTTCGAAATCCGCAAAAGCATCCTCAAATACGACAATGTGCTGAACGATCAGCGCAAGGTGATTTTCGAGCAGCGCAAGCAGATCATGTCGACCGATGATGTCAGCGGTGAAATCAAGGAATACCGTCTGGAAGTCGTCGCCGAGCTGGTTGAACGCCATATTCCGCCCAAAGCCTATGCCGAGGCGTGGGACGTTGATGGTCTGCACGAAGAAGTGCTGAACACCTTTGACCTCGATTTGCCGATCCGGGCATGGGCGCAGGAAGAAGGCATCGCCGACGAAGAAGTGCGTGAACGTCTGGTCAAGGCGGTCGAGACCAAGGTGGCCGAGCGCACCGCCAACTTC
Source organism: Rhizomicrobium sp. (assembly GCA_049693315.1). Classification (GTDB taxonomy): domain Bacteria; phylum Pseudomonadota; class Alphaproteobacteria; order Micropepsales; family Micropepsaceae; genus Rhizomicrobium. The sequence continues at coordinate 19,678 of JBAVPS010000522.1, forward strand.
ACCCCCGAGCTGATGCGCTATGCCGAAAAGGCCGTGCTGCTGCAGACGCTGGACCATAACTGGCGCGAGCACATCATCAACCTCGACATGCTGCGCCAGTATGTCGGCCTGCGCGGCTATGGCCAGCGCGACCCGTTGAACGAATATAAGGGCGAAGCGTTCGAGCTGTTTGAAAACCTGCTGTCCAAGCTGCGGATCGATGTCATCAATCAGCTGATGCATTTGCGGGTTGAGACCGGCGCACCGGAGATGCCGCAGGACCAGCCGATTCAGATGCAGGAAAGCCGTCACAATCCCTATGCGGACGATGACAGCGACGAGCTGCCCTCGCTGCCCGGCGGACAGGCGACGCATTACAATCGCCCGCGCGATATGGCGGTCGATCCCAACGATCCTGCGACCTGGGGCAAAGTTCCGCGTAACGCCCCCTGCCCCTGCGGCTCAGGCCGCAAGTTCAAGCATTGCCACGGGGCGCTGGGGTAAAACCTTCCCCAGACAGACCATCTGAAAAAGCCGCGCTGCAGACCATGCACCGCGGCTTTTTTTACACGAAATTCAAAACCGTCCCATATTACAACAATAACGATAATACGATTATTTACACGACAATAAGTATACATAATAATACACCCCATACGTGCACATGTGTGGGACCACACGCGGGGCCTACCGACCTAAAGGAAACAGGATATGGGGTTACATCCAATACTGCGCTTTAGCGCCTTGACCATTATGACAGGAATTCTGCTTGCACCGGCATGGGCGGAAAGCATCAAAGACAAAACAGACCGCCAGCAGGCACAAATTCCGACCTGCAACAAAAAGCTTGGAACACTGGCGGTTTATGAGCCTGAAAACAAATGGTGGATTGATCTCAAGCTGGAATCTCCCGAAGCGCTCATCAAAATTTTTGTCAGCAAGTCGGGCTGTTTCACTCTGGTGGATCGTGGCAAGGGCTTTTCGGTCGCCGAAAAAGAACGCGCACTGGCCAGCGGCGGTCAGCTACGCGGCGGTTCCAATGTCGGCAAGGGGCAAATCAAGGCGGCGGACTATGTATTGGTGCCTGATATTGTCAACCGCAATGCCAATGCGGGCGGCTCGAGTTTTGGCGGACTGATCGGCGGGTTAATTGGCGGCACGGCGGGGGCTATCGTTAGCCATATCAACATCAACAGCAGCACCGCCGATGTTACGCTGACGGTGACCGATGTCCGCTCCTCCGAACAGGTCGCCTTGACCGAAGGCCATGGAGAGAAAAGCGATATATCCTTCGGTGCCGGTGGTGGCATGGCCGTATTTGGTGGTGGTGGCGCGGTTGGCGTTTCGAATTACCAACACACCCAGATTGGTCAGGTCGTGACGCTGGCCTATCTTGATGCTTATACCAAGCTGGTTGATCAGCTCGGCGGGGTGTCGGGCAATGCCTCAGCCACCAATGCCGCGCAAGCCGCAACCGTTGTGAAGCCCTGCCGGATGTATGTCAGTGCCGGCGGCAAGGGAAAGGTTGTACGCACCCTGAGCGCCGGCATGATGCTGTATCCGACGGGGGACAAGGATGGCGTCTGGTGGGAAGTCAGCGATGAAATGGGCAATAAAGGCTGGGTGTCCAACCTGATGCTGCAACTGAGCAAATAAAGCCCCGTGCACGTAAAAAAGGGGGGGGCCTTACGGTTCCCCTTTTACGGCCCGCATTATTCGATGCGGCGAAAACCGCCCGCCGCCAGATAGAGCAGCCCGGCAATGGCGCTTAAATCCAGCGCATACAGATAGCGATAATCACAGGCAATCGAGATGGCGAAGAAGCTGGCGCTAAAGACCAGCGAGCCAGCCAGATAGCCCGCCATGGCCAGATCCGCCGGGCGGCGACGCACCAGGCAAAACCACAGGCACAGCACAACAATCAGGCCATAGAGCGGGTGCCAGAAGACCGGGGTGTGGCTGAGCCAGGCCCCGATCGAAAACAAGGTCCAGTCACGGCCATCCATCCGTTCCTGCAGGCCAAGCTGGCGCAGGGCATCGGCAGGGCCCCGCGCCCCGACATAATAGGGATGACATTCGTCGATATGCTGCGGCGCAAACAGCCAGGAGAACACCTCGGTCCGCTGGCGGGTCCAGGCGATGGGATGCTCGGTCACCAGCAGGCGCCACTGCCGCGCCATCACATCATAGGGCGTGGCATCCAGCGCGGCGCTGTAAGCGGCATCAGCCACCAGCGTATCGTTGCGGGCAGGATTATAGAGCTTCACCCCAACGCGGACGGCGTTTTCCATCGCCGGATTTTGCGCCTTCAGCACATCCAGCGGATATTCGGGATGGTGCGCGATCATCCCGGTAATGTCGTAAGCCTGCAAAATCCGAAACTGCGTTGCGGTGGCGGGCGTACCATCGTGATGTCTGGCAAAAGCATTGTTGGCCAGACGCGCCCCGGCGGCGAACAGCACAAAAAAGCATAAGCCCGTCACGGCAGCGACCCGGCGCGAGGCACCATACTGCACTGCAACTCCGCCCAGCGCCGCCGCGGCAAAGAACAGATACAGCACACCATTCTGGCGGGCCAGAATCGTCAAAACCATGAACGCGCCGCAGATCAGCAACAAGGGCCAGCGCCAGATCGTTCGCCAGCGCGCCGCCGCCAGCCCGAGCGCTGCAAAACCCGCCAGCGCCGCATTGGCCAGCAGCACATCCTTCAGCACATAGCCCTGATAGAGCAATAACTGCGGTAACAGACAGACCAGCGCCGCCACCGGCACCGCCCACCAGGACGTCCGCCGCGGCAGCCATACCAGCACGATCAGCGCACCAAAGCCAACCAGCGTCTGCACCAGAATAAACAGCGCGGCGCCGGTCAGCACGTGATCAGCCAGACCGAGCAGCCACGACATCACCGGCGGGTGCCAGAAGCTGTAGACCCCGGCACGACCTTCCATCAGTTGCAGATAGGAATCGTAGACATAGGTGCCGGGCCATTCGGCGATCAGTGATGCCAAACACCCGGTCGCCAGCAGCAAGGTGGCAATCAAACGCGGTACAGATCGCCCCCTCAAGCCCTCACCTCACCGGATCAAATCACGGCCAATCGCCAGGAACTTATTGCGCCGCTGTGTGCGCAGCTCGTCCGGCGGCAACACCGACAACTGCTGCAACGTTTCGGCAATGGTATCGCCCACCGCCGCAATGGTTTCCGCCGGGGCGCGATGGGCACCGCCCATCGGCTCGGGGATGATCGCGTCAATAATACCAAGGCTGAGCAGATCTTTGGCGGTGATGCGCAACGCGGCGGCGGCATCCTGCGCCTTGTCGGCGCGGCGCCACAGGATCGAGGCGCAGCCCTCGGGCGAGATCACCGAATAGACCGAATTTTCCAGCATGAAGACTTTGTTGGCGGTGGCCAGCGCCACAGCGCCACCCGATCCACCCTCGCCGATCACCACCGACACGAAGGGCACGCGCAAACCCAGACAGGCTTGCGTGGTGCTGGCAATGGCTTCGGCCTGACCGCGTTCTTCGGCGGCGACACCGGCATAGGCACCCGAAGTATCGACCAGCGAAATCACCGGCATATTAAACCGCTCGGCCAGCTCGAATATGCGCTGCACCTTGCGATAGCCTTCGGGGCTGGCCATGCCGAATTTATGCTTGAGGCGGCTTTGGGTATCGGACCCCTTTTCCTGACCGACCACCGCAACCGAGCGACCGTGGAAACGGCCAAAGCCCGAAATGATCGCAGCATCTTCGCCATAAAGCCGGTCACCCGCCAGCGGGGTGAAATCTTCAAACAGGCTGACGTAATCAACAAAATGCGGCCGTTCGGCATGACGGGCAACCTGCACGCGCTGCCACGGGGTCAGGCGCGCATACAGATCCTTCAGCATCTGATCGGCACGCTGCTGCAGGCGCACCACCTCGGCATCGATCTGCACCGTGGGATCGGTCTGCGCCAGTGTGCGCAGTTCAACGATCTTGCCTTCCAATTCGGCTACCGGGCGTTCGAAATCGAGATATTGCATAGTGTGTTCCGTTTTTTCCTACAGCCCCTGCCCAATGCGGCTTTATCATATTTTGCCGCCGGCAGAGTGTAAACTTGTTGCGCGGAAAGTGGCAATTTCCTTACGCTAAGTCAACTAGCGCGACACCCCTGCCATTCACTAATCCGGGCATCACACGACGTAACAACCTGAAAGGGCGCGCTATCTGCCGCGATCCGGTAATGCCGCGATATCGTCCAGACTGCGCCCCGCCGGTTCGGGTAGCCTGATCAAGGCCACCAACGCAATGGGTAAAAGGACCATCACCGACAGAATGGCCGGACCATGACCACCGAAACGGTCATAAAGCAAGCCTTCCAGCGCCATGCTGACCGCGCCGGACAGAATGCCGACGAAATAACGCAAGCCAGAAACCGTGGCACGATAGGCGGTGGGAAACAGTTCGGCTGACAAACCGGCGAACAAAGCGTCGGCGCACAAAAAGCCGAAGAAGCCCGGCGCCCACATCAGCGCGGCATAGCGCCAGCCCGTGCCGCTATAGAAGATGCCATAGCAGATCACCGAGATCAGCGCCGAGG
>JBAVPS010000523.1:0-3141 GCA_049693315.1 Rhizomicrobium sp.
CGCTGAACCTGATGAGCGTCATCAACCCGAAAATCAAACCGGTCGCCATCGACGGCGCGCTGTTTCAGGCCGAAGTCGAAAAGCGTCAGGTCATGGCCGTGCCCGCGGTATTTCTGAACGGCGCACCCTTTGCACAGGGGCGCATGAGCTTAGAAGAAATTCTGGCCAAGCTCGACACCGGCGCAGCCCACAAAAAGACCGCCGAAATCAACGCCAAGGAACCGTTTGAAGTGCTGGTGGTCGGTGGTGGGCCAGCCGGGGCCACGGCGGCAATCTATGCCGCGCGCAAGGGCATTCGCACCGGCATCGTTGCCGACCGTTTTGGCGGTCAGGTGCTCGACACCATGGCGATTGAGAATTTCATTTCCGTTCCGCATACCGAAGGCCCCAAACTGGGCGCGGCGCTGGAGGAGCATGTCAAAGACTATGATGTCGATATCATGTATCTGCAGCGCGCCGAAAAGCTGATCCCGGCCAGCGCACCCGGCGCCCTGCACGAGGTTCAGCTGGCCAGCGGTGCCACCGTCAAGGCCCGCAGTCTGGTGATTGCCACCGGCGCACGCTGGCGCCAGATGGGCGTGCCCGGCGAACATGAATACCGCGCCAAGGGTGTCGCCTATTGCCCGCATTGCGACGGCCCGCTGTTCAAGGGCAAACGCGTGGCGGTAATTGGCGGCGGCAATTCCGGCGTTGAAGCGGCCATTGATCTGGCCGGTATCGTCGCCCATGTCACGCTGATCGAATTTGACAGCAAATTGCGCGCCGATGCGGTGTTGCAGACCAAGCTTGCCAGCCTGCCTAACGTCACGGTGCTGGTGTCAAGCCAGACCACAGAAGTGCATGGCGATGGCACCAAGGTGAATGGCCTGTCGTACAAGGACCGTGCATCGGGCGAAGAACACCGCATCGATCTGGAAGGCATCTTTGTGCAGATCGGTCTGGTGCCCAACAGCGAATGGCTCAAAGGCACACTGGCCCTGTCACCGCGCGGCGAAATCGAAATCGATGCGCGTGGTGCCACCTCGGCCCCCGGCGTGTTCGCGGCGGGTGATGCCACCACGGTGCCGTTCAAACAGATCGTCATCGCCATGGGCGAAGGGGCCAAGGCATCGCTTTCGGCCTTCGATTATCTCATCCGTAACGATCCGGTAAAGGCTGCCGCGGAATAAGTTTCCCGATCCTCCCTGAACTTGGCGCCCCCGCATTGGGGGCGTTTTTTTTAAATCTATACTTATACCGAGCACAAACCCGTGGTGCGCGGGCATAGCGATCCTGCCCTTGCGTCATATGACATCGTGTCCGTCGGCTTGTAGGGGCTGTGCAGCAGGCCCAAAAAAGCAGCGCATAATTATACACTGTCACGCACGTGTCACGTGTCCGCCATAGCTTCTCGCCCTTCGCAATGGGGGGAGAGGAAAATGCGTGACGATCGGGGCATCGGCCACACGAATTCTCACGCCCCCTGCACGAAATATATTCAAACCATACCTATTTTCAGGAGCACAAAAAATGCAGTCAAAAGGTATCACCAGGTGTCACTGGCTGTCGGGTGCGGCGATTGGTGCTTTATTAGCCACAATCCCCGCCATGGCGCAGAACAGTGTACCGGCTGGGGCAGGTGAAACCGGACTTGAAACTGTCGTTGTAACCGCCGAGCGGCGTGCGGAGAACCAGCAGAATGTTCCGGTTTCGGTCGGCGTTCTGAGCGGGGATTCCTTAAGCCGCATCACCTCGTCAGGTGATGATACCTTGCTGGCGCTATCGGGCAAGGTTCCCGGTCTGTATGTTGAATCGACCACTGGCCGCATTTTCCCACGCTTTTATATTCGCGGTCTCGGTAATGTCGATTTCTATCTCGGCGCATCACAGCCGGTATCGATCATTCAGGATGACATCGTTCTTGAACATGTCGTGCTGAAATCGAACCCGGTCTATGACGTGGGTCAGATTGAAGTCTTACGCGGGCCGCAAGGGTCGCTGTTTGGTCGCAACACCACCGCAGGCATCATCAAATTTGCCACCAATCGCCCGACCGAGGATTTTGAAGGCCGCGCATCGGCCAGCTATGGCGCTTATAACAGTATTGATCTGGATGCCGGTATCGGCGGCCCGATCATTCAGGATAAACTCGCCTTCCGCATTTCCGGCCTCTATCAGCACCGGGATGATTATATCGACAACACCTATACCGGGGCGAGTGCTGATGGCACCAAAACCGGGCAGAAGGATGCGTTGGGGGGCTTTGACGAACGCGATCTGCGGCTGCAGTTCCTGCTGACCCCGAGTGCCGATTTTTCCATACTGACCTCGGTCCACGGGCGCTGGTATGATGGTACATCGACCGTATTTCGCCGTGGCGGGATCACCCTTGGTTCGCATGATGTCAGCGGTCTGGACTGGGATAAAACCCGCTATGACGAAGCCGATAACAACCCGCAAAGCTACAATACCTATGGCGGATCGGTAAACGCATCCTGGAAACTGGGCGACGTTACCCTGACCTCGATTACCGGATATGAATCCACCTCTGGCTTCAGCCGCGGCGATACCGATGGCGGTGCGGCAGCGGATTATGGCAATACCGGGTATGGCGAATCCATGGGCCGGGTCCGTGCACTGGGCCAGTGGACGCAAGAAATGCGCCTGTCCAGCGCCGATGACGCAAGGCTGAAATGGCAGGTCGGCGGGCTGTATTTCGATTCCCGTGACAAGACGGAATTTTACCAGCGGGCATGGTTCCTGACCGGAGCGGCCCATAACCCGAACAACTGGGTGCGTCTGCATGATGTCAACACATCATGGTCCCTGTTTGGTCAGGCCAGCTATCAGCTGACGGATGCATTTACTGTCACCGCGGGGGCCCGCGTGACCGAGGATTCCAAGGAAACCCGGTTACTCAAAACCGCCGACAAGGTGGATGGTACGGTGACCTATACCGGCCGCCGCGATGTCAAAATGTCCGACACCCGGCCAAGCTGGGATGTCAGTGCACTCTATACCATCAACCCGGATGTGAACGTCTATGTCCGTGTGGCAAAAGGCTTCCGTGGCCCGACCATTCAGGGCCGCTCGGCGGTCTTCAATTCCGATTTCACCACCGCCAAATCGGAAACCATTCTGTCGTGGGAAGCGGGCTTAAAA
>JBAVPS010000524.1:0-7571 GCA_049693315.1 Rhizomicrobium sp.
TGACAGGTGTGTGCGGGGGGCTGGTATGTGCGGGGTGGCAGGCTCATCCCTCGACGGGCTCGGGATGAGGACGCTGGGGGGCAGGATGAGAACGCGGGGCGCAGTGGCGACGTTTGCTGTCGCTGCCTGTCATTCCCGGCGAGAACGGATTGCGCCGCAATCCGTTTGAGGGAAGGGAATCCAGGTGGTTCCGTCTGGTCGGTTCTGTCAGAACACACACGTGCGCATTTTCGTGGGGGGCATCGGTTTTTAAGACCTGGGTCCCCTTTCCTCAGGTTCGCTGCCGCTCACCTTCGCCGGGGATGACAGGTGTGTGCGGGGGCAGGTATGTGCGGGGTGGCAGGCTCATCCTTTACGGGCTCATCCTTCGACTGGCTCAGGATGAGGGGGGAGGTTTGGGCTGGTTTGGTGGACCGGTGCGGTTGAGCCGCGGACGATGAGCTGGCCGGGCAGTTGCACCGCCCGTGGTGCGGCACCGGGGTCGCGGATGCGGTCGAACAACAGCTGCATGGCATCACGGCCGATCTGATGGACCGGCTGGGCCACCACGGTCAGGCCGGGTTCGATCAGGCTGGTCCAGGGTTCGTCATCGAACGAGGCCAGCGCGACATCATCGGGAATTTTGAGCCCCATCGTGTGCACCGCCCGCATCAGGCCCGAGCCCAGCACGCTGTTCGAGGTGATGATGGCGTCGGGCCGGTCCTGCGCCCAGATTTCGGGAAACTGTTTCTCGGCTTCCTGCGCATAGGGGCGGACAAGATGGGCGAACACCTCCAGCCCATGGCGCTGTAATGTGTCACAATAGCCCGCCATGCGGTCATGGCCGGTGCTGCTGGAATTGCCGAACAGCCCGGCAATGCGCCGCCGCCCGGTGGCGATCAGATGCTCGACCAGCTGGGTGGCGGTCTGGTGGTTGTCGATCACCACGCTGTCGAACCGCCCGCCGGGCAGGGTGCGGTCGACCAAAATCATCGGAATGTCGAGCGGTGGGGCCTTCAGAAGCCGTTTGAGCATGGTCTGGGTCGGGGTGGCGATCAGGCCGGTGACGCGTTCCTCCTGCATCGAGCGCAGGTAGAAGGCTTCGCGTTCCGGGTTCTCGTCGGTGTTGCACAGCACCACGCGCATGCCCTTGGCATAGGCCAGATCCTCGACCACGCGGCTGACTGCGGTGAAGAAAGGGTTACGAATGTCGGCAACGATTAAGCCGATGGTGCGGGTGTTTTGCGAACGCAGGCGCCGGGCCGACAGATTCGGGCGGTAGCCGCTCGCCTTAACGGCATCTTCAACTTTCAACCGCAACTCTTCACTAACGGGGCCATGCCCCAGAACGCGCGAAACTGTCGCAGGGGAGACCCCGGCGGCCCTGGCCACGTCCTTGATACCGACCGGCGTGGACGTCTGTGCTGAAGCTGGTGCCGAAACCGGCGTTGAGGAGCGGAATTTGGTCATGTTGAACTCTTTGCTTCGACGTATACCGGATGGCCTGCAAATGCATAGCCCGATCCCGCTTTGCCTACTTGACAAATACTGCTGAAAACGTTTTCAGTCACCTCAGATGGTCTGAAAACGTTTTCAGAGACGTACACTATAAATCTCCAGGGAGTTGCGCAAGCATGTCCGCCAGGATTCTCGAGGGGCAGATGCCTCTGGTTCTGTTGCAGCTGGGAGCCAAACCGGCAAATAAAGCCGAGGCTATTGAACAGGCTGGTGCGATGTTGATCGCTGCCGGCTGTGTTGCCCCCGAATATCCCGGCTCTATGGTCAAACGTGAAGCGGTGGCTGACACGTTTCTCGGTCACGGCGTGGCCATTCCCCACGGTCTGGGCGAAGACCGCCATATGGTGCAGACCGGCGGCATCGCCGTGTTGCAGGTGCCCGGCGGGGTGAGCTGGAACGAAGACCAGAGAGCCAACCTTGTGGTGGCGATTGCCGCGCAATCGGATTCCCATTTAGCGCTGCTCAAGCGCCTCACGCGCCTGCTGCAGGACGAGCAGCGGCTGCAGCAGCTGTTCGTCACGACGAATGGCGAGGACATCCGGACTGCGCTGGTTGAAGATGACAGCAGTTCGGGGCAGGCGGCGGGGCAGGCCCCGGCCGAGGATTACCCCTACCATTTCGACTGGCAGATTCCCTATCCGTCGGGGCTGCATGCCCGCCCGGCGACGCGCTGGGTCGAAACCGCCAAACGCTACAGCGCCAGCATCAAGGTGCGCCATGGTGCCGAAGCCGCTGATGCCAAGGCGCTGGTCGCATTGCTGCAGCTTGGTCTGCATCAGGGGGAATCGGTTACGGTTTCGGCGCAGGGTTCGGATGCCGAAATCGCCCTGAAAGCGATGAAGATCACTATGAACAGCCTGACGGCGGATGAAATCCAGTCGGCGGCGCTGGCGGCGGAACGCGCGGCCCGCCCGGTGGCTGGCTGGAACCCGCCGGGCAAGCTTGTCACCATTTCGGGTGTATCGGCAGCCCCCGGACTTGGCATTGGCCGGGTGCGTAAGCTGGTTTCCGAAGCGCTTGAAATTGCCGACACGCCGGTGGATCTGGCCGATGGCGGTGCGCTTCTGGAAGAAGCCATTACCTCGACCCGCGCCCAGCTCAAGTCGCTGGCCGATGATACGGCCCGCCGCGTTGGTGCCAGTGAAGCCGGTATCTTCAATGCGCAGAGCGAGCTTCTGGGTGATACCGATCTGATCACCAAAGCCTGTCAGAAAATGGTCGAAGGCCATGGTCCGGCCTGGTCGTGGAACGCTGCGGTCGAAGAAGCCGCCCAAAACCTTGCCGCACAGGGTAATGTGGTGCTGGCCGGGCGTGCGGCGGATATGCGCGATGTTGGCCGCCGGGTTCTGACCCAGCTCGATCCGTCGCTCAAGCGCGATGAAATCGACGTCAGTTCCAGCGAACCGGTGGTTCTGATCGCCGAAGATCTTTCGCCGTCCGACACGGCGGCACTGGATGCCAGCAAGGTTGCGGCGCTGGTCACATCGCTGGGTGGGCCGACATCGCACACCGCCATTCTGGCGCGCACCATCGGCCTTCCGGCGGTGGTCGCGGCGGGTGCTGCCGTGCTGAGTGTAAAAGATGGTGATATGGTTATTGTCGATGGTCAGACCGGCCGGGTGTATCTGAAGCCGTCGGCGGATGATCTTGCTTCGGCGAAGAAATGGATCGACGAACAGCAGGCGATCAAGGAAAAAGAAAATCAGGAACGTGCGCTGCCGGCTAAAACCAAGGATGGTCACAGCGTCGACGTTGCCGCCAATATCAATCAGGCCCATCAGGCCGCCTTTGCCCTGACGCAGGGTGCCGAAGGTGTCGGTCTGATGCGGACGGAATTCCTTTTCCTTGAAGGCGGCAAGACGCCGGACGAAGACGAACAGTATGAAGCCTATGCCGCCATGCTCAAGTCCATGGAAGGCCGTTCGGTTATCGTGCGGGCGCTCGACATCGGTGGCGACAAGCAGGTGCCGCATCTTAATCTGCCGCAGGAAATGAACCCCTTCCTTGGCGTGCGTGGTGCGCGTTTGTTGCTGCGTCGGCCCGAGCTGATGGAGCCGCAGATCCGCGCGCTGTATCGTGCGGCCAAAGACGCGGATGGCAAGCTGTCGATCATGTTCCCGATGATCACCTCGCTCAGCGAAATCAAGGCGGTGCGCCGGGTTTGTGACCGCATTCGCGAGGAACTGAATGCGCCTCAGGTGCCGCTGGGTATCATGATCGAAGTGCCCGCCGCGGCCATCATGGCGGAATCGCTGGCACCGCATGTCGATTTCTTCTCGATCGGCACCAACGATCTGACGCAGTACACACTGGCGATCGACCGGCAGAACCCCGATCTGGCCCCCGAAGCCGATGCTTTGCATCCGGCCGTGCTGCGCCTGATCAACAAAACGATTGAAGGGGCGACATCGGCCGGGCGCTGGGTTGGCGTTTGCGGTGGTCTGGCGGGTGATCCGTTCGGCGCTTCGCTGCTCACCGGTCTTGGCGTCAGGGAATTGTCGATGACGCCGCGCGAAATCCCTTCGGTCAAGGCGCGTATCCGCAAGGCCAGTCTGTCGGATCTGCAGGCGCTGGCGCAAAAAGCCCTGACGCTGGCAACCGCTGCCGAAGTGCGCGCGCTGGAGGTCAAATAAGATGAGCATGAACAAGATCGTCACGGTGACGCTTAATCCGGCCATTGATATGACCGTTGGTCTGGATGTGCTGGTGCCCGGCGACGTGCACCGGGCTTTGAGCGCTGGCACCAATGCGGGCGGCAAGGGCGTCAATGTTGCGGCCTGTCTGGGTGACTGGGGCGTGCCGGTCACGGCCACCGGTTTTCTGGGTGAAGAAAACGCCAAAGTGTTTCAGACTCTGTTTGCGACCAAGGGCGTGGAAGATGCTTTCTTACGCATCGCCGGGCGCACGCGCTTCAACATTAAACTGACCGAGCCGGGCGGGCGCACCACCGACATCAATCTGCCGGGTTTGCAGATCGATGCCACCATGCTGGAAACCATCAGGACCCAGCTGCACCATTTGAACCCCAGCCTGCTGGTGCTGTCCGGCAGTCTGCCTGCCGGTGTTCCGGCGTCGGTCTGGGCGGATATTTCGGCATAATGGCGCGCCCGTGGCACCAAGGTGCTGCTGGATGTCAGTGGTGCACCGCTGGAACAGGTTTTCGCCCGGTCCGACGCGATGCCCTATGCGATCAAGCCAAACCGCGAAGAACTGAGCGCCGCTGCCGGTCATCCGCTGGATAACGCCGGTCTTCTGGCCGAAGCCAAACGGCTGCTGGCCCGTGGTATCGGGCTGGTCGTGGTGTCGATGGGCGAGGGTGGTGCGGTGTTCCTGTCCGAGGAAGGCGCGCTCTATGCCCGCACCGAACGGGTGGATGCGGTTTCCAGTGTTGGTGCAGGCGATGCCATGGTTGCCGGTATCGTTGCAGCGCTTTCCGAAGGGGCAAATCTGGAACGGATTGCCAGATTGTCAACCGCCTTTGCCGCGGCCAAACTGCATCGCATCGGGCCGCATTTGCCGCCGCGGGCCGAGGTGGAAGCGCTGGCGCAAAAAGTCGTTGCCGAAGAGGCCAATAACTGGGTTCAAAAATAGTCCGACGGTCGTCGAGGCTTAATTTTAGGGAGACGCGAGATGGGTTTTGCCGTCATTGTCGGAGATCCTGAGCATACCACACAAAGCCTGCTGGCGGCGGAAGCCTTGCGTAAGGCCGCAGCGGCTGTTGGTCTGGATCTGGCTATCGAAGTGCGTGTTGAAGGCGCCGTCCTTGGCGCGCAGGATGCCACAGCGTCTTATGATCTTTTGCTGGTCGTAGGGTCGCCGGCGGGCGATCTGCCCAAGGCAACGGTGGTGCATCGCGTTACCCTGGAAGCGGTCTTGCAAAATGCCGCCAAAGTCCTCGCCGATATGAAGGCAGACAGCTCTGCCGGGGCGTTGCTGAGCAAAGAGCGGCCTTTCATCGTTGCGGTCACCTCGTGCCCGACCGGTATCGCCCACACCTTCATGGCGGCCGAAGGGCTGGTGCAGGGTGCCAAGAAGCTTGGTTATGACATTCGCGTCGAAACGCAAGGCTCGGTTGGTGCCAACGACACGCTGACCGCCGCAGAAATTGCGGCGGCTGATGTTGTCATTATTGCCGCCGACCGTCAGGTGGCGTTGTCACGCTTTGCCGGTAAGCGCCTCTACAGCAGCGGCACCAAGCCCGCCATTGGTGATGGCCGCGCATTGATCACCAAGGCGCTGGCCGAAGCCCAGATGCAGGGGCAGGCCCAGCAGGCCAGCAGTGCTGACAGCAATAAAGGCCAGAGCGGTGGCGTCTATAAGCACCTGATGACCGGCGTGTCGTTCATGCTGCCGTTCGTGGTGGCCGGTGGTCTGCTGATCGCGCTCGCGTTCGCTATTGGCGGTATTTATGCCGCGAAAGCTGAAGGCACCTTTGCCGCCGCCCTGTTTGAGATCGGTTCTAAGGCGGCCTTCAGCCTGATGGTTCCGGCGCTGGCGGGCTATGTTGCCTTTTCCATTGCCGACCGCCCCGGTCTGGCCCCCGGCATGATCGGCGGCGTGCTTGCCGGTTCGATCGGCGCAGGCTTTCTGGGTGGTATTCTGGCCGGTTTTATTGCCGGTTATGCCGTCAAATACCTCAACCGCTATATCAAACTGCCGCAAGGGCTTGATGGTTTGAAGCCGGTGCTGGTGCTGCCGTTGCTCGGTACACTGATTACCGGGCTCGCCATGGTCTATGTCGTCGGTACCCCGGCGGCGGAAATTCTGGCCTGGCTGACCAACTGGCTGCAGGGCATGAAGGGCAGCACCGCCTGGGCGATGGGTGCCATTCTTGGCGGCATGATGGCGGTCGATATGGGCGGTCCGGTCAACAAGGCGTCCTATGCCTTCTCGACCGGCTTATTGACCAGCAATGTCTTTGCCCCGATGGCCGCGACCATGGCCGGTGGCATGACCCCGCCGCTGGCGCTGTTCCTGGCCACGCGTCTGTTTAAGAACCGCTTCACGTCGGCGGAGCATCAGTCCGGCCCGGCAACCGGTTTGCTTGGGTTAGCCTTCATCACCGAAGGGGCCTTGCCCTTTGTCGCCCGCGATCCGTTGCGGGTCATCCCGGCGCTGATTGCCGGTTCGGCGGTGGCTGGCGCGCTTTCCATGGCGGTTGGTTCCGAGTTGCGTGCCCCCCATGGCGGTATCTTCGTCATGCTGATCCCCAACGCCGTCAGCCATGTGCTGATGTACGCACTGGCGATCATCATCGGTACCATTGTTTCGGCCGTAGCGTTACGCCTGACGCTGCGCCGGCAAGACTAAACGTTAACCTCTGTCCCCCAAAAAGTAGAATAAAAACAACCCAGGAGCCCCGCACATGTTGAATCCCGTACTGTATCCTCGGCTGAAAACGTTTTCAGTTTGTTTACTATTAAGTGCAGCCACGATGTTCACGGCCCCTGCCGTTGCTGCCGACGTGAACACCCACTTAGACTCTGTCACCTGGCAGGCCAGCTATACCGGCGAAGCCGCCGAGGTGCTGGACGGTGGTCTGGATAAGCGTGGGGCCTATGCCGGTCAGATTATGCTGGGCGCAGATGTCGATCTCGACAAGGCGCTGGGCTGGACCGGGGCAACGCTGCACGTCTATGCCACCAACCGCCATGGCGAGAACCTGTCGGTAAAGGGGATTGGCAACAGCACCTCGGTGCAGGAAATCTATGGTGGCCAGAACACCCGTCTGGCCGAATTTGCGGTCGAGCAGAAGCTGCTGGATGGCCGTCTGGTGCTGGAGGTCGGTCACGCCCCGGCCAATATCAGCTTCCTGGGCTCCAATCTGTGCCAGTATTTCCAGATCAACTCGGCTTGCGGTAACCCGACCTTCGTGTTCAAGACCAGTAACTTCACCTGGTGGCCGACATCAAGCTGGGAAGCGCAGGCGACCGCCTGGCTGACCCCGGAAATCTATTTCCACGCTGGTGTCTACGAAGTGAACCCCAAGCGCACCGAAGACAGCGATCACGGCACAAACTGGAGCATGGATGGTGCCACCGGTGTGATTGCGCCGTTCAATTTCGGTTATAAGA
>JBAVPS010000525.1:0-3111 GCA_049693315.1 Rhizomicrobium sp.
GCTTCGATGTCAGCGATGCGCTGGCCTTACGCGCGGCGGTGACCACGGCAATCGGGCGGCCAAACTATGCAGATCTGGCCCCCTATGTCATCGTCGATACCTCGACGCCGGAAGTCACCATGGGTAATGCCGATCTGAAGCCCCTGCGCTCGACCAATCTTGATGCCGCTGTCGAATATTATCTGCCGCATCAGGGGCTGATCTCGCTGGGGGCGTTCTACAAGCATATCAGCGACCCGATCTATACCCAGTCGCTCAGCGATGTCACCGGCACCTTTGCCGGCCAGAGCCTGACCAATGCCACGGTGACCGAACCGCTGAACGCCAGCAAAGCCGAGATCCGTGGTTTTGAAGTGAACGCGCAGGTTCAGTTTGATTTCCTGCCCAGCCCGCTCGATGGCTTCGGCATCAATACCAGCTTCACATATATCGATTCTGCGGCATCGGGGCTGTCGGCACGCAGCGGCCATCTGCCAATGTTCGATCAGTCGAAGAATGTTGCCAGCCTGCAATTGCTCTATGAAAAATACGGCTTCTCGTCCCGTCTGGCCTATTCGTATCGGTCAAAATTCCTCGATACCGTCGGTTCGGAAAAGATGACCGACGTGTATGAGGAAGCCCATGGCCAGCTTGATGCGCGCATATCGTATCAGCTGACCGAGGTGACGAACATCTTCCTTGAAGGGGCAAACCTGACCGATGCGCCGTGGCGCCGGTATATCGGTGTATCCAGTCAGGTTTATGAAAACGAACATTATGGCTGGTCGCTGAACGGCGGGGTTCAGTTCAAGCTGTAAGTTTATTGCAATCCTGCCCTCTGGTTGCCATCCTGGTGACCAGAGGGAGATTGCTATGTCGTTTCCAATGAAGGGTTCATGTTTTTGCGGGGCGGTGCAGTATCGGCTGGAAGCCGCGCCGATGTTCGTCAATTGCTGCCATTGCACAGATTGCCAGAAACAGACCGGCAGCACCTTTGCCGTCAATGCCATTATCGAGGCCGCACATGTCACCCTGCTGTGCGGCAAACCGGTGCCGGTGCGCATGCATACCGACAGCGGCGATGTTCATGACATTTATCGCTGCCCAGAGTGCCAGACAGCGCTGTGGAGCGATTACGGCTATGGCGTGATGTTATTTGTGCGCGCGGCTACGCTGGAACATCCTGAATGGGTTCCGCCGAACGCGCATATCTTCATCCGCTCGCAACAGCCGTGGGAAACCCGGCCCACAGATGCCCCGTGTTTTGACGAATTTTATGATCGGAAAACGCTGTGGCCTGCCGAAAGCCTGATGCGGCGGGCGGCGCTGCTCGGGCCGGGCAAATAACCCAAGGCCCCATTCGCTTATTTCAGTCCGGCGCGTTTGGCCGCCATATCGGCCAGCAGCGCCCAGTCTTTGTCGCCATCGCCATTCGCCATGGCGGCAAGGAAATTGTCATGCACCAGCGAGCCGACCGGCAGCGGGGCCTGCAGCATTTTGGCGGCTTCCAGTGCCAGACCGGCATCCTTGTAGCCTAAGCTGAGCTTGAAGCCCGCCGGATCGTATTTTTCATCGAGAATGATGCGGCCATAAAGCTTGTGGATCGAGCCGGCATAGTAAAACGAACTCATCATCTCGTAGAAGGCTTCGGCGTCGGCATCGCCTTTGCGTAACAGCGCGATGGCCTCGCCATAGGTTTCGATGGCCGCCGCGGTCATGAAATTGCCCGCGATCTTGAACAGATTGGCGGCTTCCGGTTTTACACCGGCCACGGTGATGCGCTGGCCCAGTGGTGCCAGCACCGGGCGGACCTTTTCAATCAGGGCCGGATCGCCCGCCACCACCAGAATTAATTGCGCGGCGGCCGCCGCATCGGGGCGACCAAACACCGGTGAGGCCAGATAGCCGATGCCTTTGGCGGCATGGGCTTCGGCCAGCTTGCGCGCCAGCGGCAGCGAGATCGTCGCCATGTTGATGTGGATCAGGCCGGGGACGGCGGCATCGAGCAGCGGGCCCGTAAAGCCCACCGCTTCCAGCGCCGCGTCATTGGCCATCATGGAAAAAACGATGTCACCGCCCAGCGTGTCTTCAATACGGCTGGCGGCCTGCGCCCCCTGTCTGACCAGCGCCTGCACCGGCGCCGGCGAACGGTTCCACACCGTGACGTCGTGCCCGGATTTAATCAGATTGCCCGCGACACCGGCGCCCATGGCGCCCAGACCGATAAAACCGATTTTCATCAAGATACCCCGTTTGCGGCCAAATCCACTTCGTCAGCCATATAGCATGGCTGGGGCCGCGTCGGGGATCTTTGAGGATGGGGCAGGCGTAAATGGGCGGCTTACTTGCCGCCGTCACGCAGTGCGTCGGTGATGGCGTCCTGCCCCTCGGGGGCGTGCATCCAGTTTTCGGCTTCCTGCTGGGTGGCAAAATGCTGGGCGATCTTGTGCGGCTTGTTGCGGCCTTCGATCGGCACCAGCACTTCATAGGTACCGGCAAAGCGCGAATCTTTGGTGGCTTCGACATAGGCTTGGGGCTTGGCGTACTTCTTCATCTTCACTCCTCCTGATGTCGCTCTGTGGGGTGGTCCATATCACCGCCCATCGCCAAGGCAAACCCGAAAAGGAAGAATTAACGCTCTTTACGTGTTTTCTTCACGGCCATGCCCAATTGTTCACGCCAGAGTTTCGACGAAATTTCCTCAACTGCCCCTTCGGCCAGCTGACCAAGATGGAAGGGGCCGAACTGCACCCGGATCAAACGGGCGACCTGCAGACCAATGCTTTCCATGATGCGTTTGACTTCGCGGTTTTTACCCTCGCGAATAACCACCGTCGCCCAGGAATAGATTCCCTTGGACCGTTCCAGCGTGGCAATAACCGGGCCATAATGCTGGCCCTCGACCGTGACGCCGTCCGCCAGTTTATCCAGATCGGCCTGGGTTACGGCACCGAACAGGCGCACACGGTATTGGCGCTGCCAGCCGCCCGAAGGCAGTTCCAGCTTGCGGGCCAGCTCGCCGTCATTGGTCAGAAGCAGCAGGCCCTCGGTGTTGAAATCGAGCCGCCCGACCGAGACCACGCGCGGTAACTCTTTGGGCAGGTTACTGAATACCGTCGGGCGGCCCTTGGG
>JBAVPS010000526.1:0-3894 GCA_049693315.1 Rhizomicrobium sp.
GCTGACCGCCACGACGCAGCCGACGCTTGCCGCGTGCAAGGCCGCCACGCCATAAGGCGGCAACGGGGATTTTGACGTGGGGCTGCCTGCCCGTTAGGCAGTGTGCTGATTTTGGTGCGCATTTCCCATCAGGTATACGTGAAATTCAGGGTGTTTTTTCACATCCTGGTGAGGCAGCGGATGGCTGTCATCGCCGGTGGGGTGACAAAGGCGGTATTTTGCGGTCATGATGCCGTGGGCCCGCAAACCGGCCCGATTTCACTATGTTCAAACGGGGTATTTATGCGTCGTCTCATTGTCAGTGCTTTTGCTTTGCCGCTTGTGGTCAGTGCTGCGGCCCTTGCCGCGCCACCCACATCGCCGGCATCGGGTGTTACGCCGGATATGGTGCAGACCGGCACCGATATTGCCGCCCACTGGCAGGCGACGCGCCCCGGCTATAATTATGTCCGGCGCGAGGTCAATATTCCGATGCGCGATGGTGTCACCCTGCACACCGTCATCATCGTTCCCAATGGCGCAAAGAACCTGCCCATCTTGTTGGAGCGCACGCCCTATAACGCCGACAGCATGGCCGATGACACCAAACCGATGATGCGGGATGCGGTGCGCATGGCCTGCCGCGAATGGGCTGATGACGGCTATATCATCGTGTTTCAGGACATCCGCGGCAAGCATGGCTCCAAGGGCGATTATGTTATGACCCGCCCGCCGCGCGGGCCTTTGAATCCCACCGGAACAGATGACACCACCGACGCCTATGACACCATCGACTGGCTGGTGAAGAACCTGCCCGAAAGCAATGGCAAAGTCGGCATGATCGGTTCGTCCTATGACGGCTGGACGGTGACGATGGCGCTGTTGGGTCCGCACCCGGCGCTGAAGGTGGCTGCACCTGAAAGTCCGATGATTGATGGCTGGATGGGCGATGACTGGTATCACAACGGTGCGTTCCGTCAGAACAGTCTGGACTATTACTCCGGTCAGACCGCGCGCACCGGTCGTGGAGATGGTTTTGCCTTTCAGGGCGAGGATGATTATCAGAATTTCCTCGACGCGGGCAGCGCCGGTGCATTGGCGGAAAAATATGGTTTCAAGCAATTGCCGTGGTGGAACCGCTTTGCCGCCCATCCGGCCTATGACGCGTTCTGGCAGTTGCAGGCGCTGGACAAGATCGTGACGCAGCATCCCTCCAATGTGCCCACATTATGGCTGCAGGGCCTGTGGGATCAGGAGGATATGTATGGTGCCATCCATAGCTGGGAAGAGCTGAAAAAGGCCGGTCACGCTGCCAACAACCATCTGGTGATGGGGCCGTGGTTCCACAGTCAGGTCAATTATACCGGCGAGGCGCTTGGCCCCCTCAAGTGGAAGGGTGATACGGCAGCGGATTTCCGCCGTGATGTGTTGATCCCGTTCTTCAACAGCTATCTGAAGGGGGCCAAATCAAAGCCGTTACCGCAGGCGCTGATCTATAATGCGGTTGAAAAACATTGGGACCGTTTCAACAACTGGCCGGTGGCGGATCAGCAGAAGCTGAAACCGCTCTATCTGCAGGCGGGGTTCGGCCTTGGCTTTGACAAGCCCGCGGCGGGGGCGGATTCCTATGTTTCCGATCCGGCCAAGCCGGTGCCGTTTCTGCCCAATCCGGTTTCGTTTGGCGAGCGGGCGCGGTGGAAAAGCTGGCTGGTGCAGGATCAGCGCTTTGCTGCGGTACGCACCGATGTGCTGAGCTATCAGACCGATGTGTTGACCGCGCCGGTAACGGTGCAGGGCGCGCCGGTGGCCGATCTGTTCGTCAAGACCACCGGTTCTGATGCGGATTTTGTGGTCAAGGTGATCGACGTGTATCCGGCGAGTGTGTCGGAAGAGCCGGAACTGGGCGGCTATCAGTTACCGGTCAGTCTGGACATTTTCCGCGGTCGCTATCGCAAGAGTTTTGCGCAGCCCGAAGCCATTCAGGCTGATACGGTGCAGGAATATAAATTCCGTCTGCCTACGGTGAATTATGTCTTCAAGCCGGGGCATCGGATCATGGTGCAGGTGCAGTCGAGCCTGTTCCCGCTCTATGACCGCAATCCGCAGACCTTTGTGCCGAACATTCTGTTTGCCAAGCCGGGGGATTTTAAAGCGGCCACGATGACGGTGGAGCATGGTGCCGATGGTCACAGCGCCGTTTTGCTGCCGGTGGTCAAAAAGAGCGCGGCAGAGGAATAAGTTCGTTATCAGATCTAAAACCCCTCACCCGACAATGCCGGGTGAGGGGTTTGTTTTATCCCTGCATCGCGGTTGCATGAAACGCGATGTGCTCGCCGATGAAGCTGGCGATGAAATAGTAACTGTGGTCATAGCCTTCGCGCAGGTTCAGCGTCAGCGGATGGTGGGCGGCATCACAGGCGGCGCGCAAAAGTTCAGGCTTTAACTGGGTTTGCAGAAATTCGTCACCCAGCCCCTGATCGACCAGTATCGGCAAACGCTCGGCGGCCCCCGCGATCAGCAGGGCCGCATCATAGGCTTTCCACGCCTGCCGATCTTCACCAAGATAGGCGGTAAAGGCCTTCTGGCCCCATGGCACCTGTGACGGGGCGACAATGGGGGAAAAGGCCGAAACGCTGCGATACCGGCCGGGATTTTTCAGCGCCAGTGTCAACGCGCCATGGCCCCCCATCGAGTGGCCGGAGATGGCGCGCACATTGGTGGCGGGAAAATTGGCCTCGATCGTCTGGGGCAGTTCAAAGACCACATAATCCGCCATGCGGAAATGTGCCGCCCAGGGTTTTGCCGTAGCGTTGAGATAGAAGCCTGCGCCCTGGCCCAGATCATAGGCGGCATCGTCGGGAATATCTTTGCCGCGCGGGCTGGTATCCGTCACCACCAGAATCACACCGTGTTCGGCGGCGTAACGTTGTGCCCCCGCTTTGGTGATAAAGTTCTGTTCGGTGCAGGTCAGGCCCGACAGCCAATAGAGTACTGGCTGCCGGGCTTTCTTTGCTTGCGGTGGCAGATAGACGGCAAAGTTAATTTCGCAGCCGAGCGTTCGTGACCCGTGACGATAAACGTCCTGCCAGCCGCCAAAGGTGGCATGGTGTTCAATGCGTTCCATTGAAATATTCCTCGTCACCCCTGGGGTGTATCCCATTAGTAGTGGATAACGGTGCGGATCGACTTTCCTTCGTGCATCAGGATGAAGGCTTCGTTAATGCGGTCGAGCGGCATGGTATGGGTGACGAAGGGGGCAAGTTCAATCTCGCCCTTCATGGCGTCTTCCACCATGCCCGGCAACTGTGTGCGCCCCTTGACGCCACCAAACGCCGTGCCGCGCCAGGACCGCCCGGTGACAAGCTGGAACGGGCGGGTCGAGATTTCCTGACCGGCCCCGGCCACCCCGATGATGATCGACTGGCCCCAGCCGCGGTGGGCGCATTCCAGCGCGGCCCGCATGACGTTGACGTTGCCGATACATTCAAACGAATGGTCCACGCCCCAGCCGGTCATTTCGATAATCACCTGCTGGATTGGTTTGTCATAATCCTTTGGGTTGACGCAGTCGGTCGCGCCGAAATGACGGGCCAGTTCGAATTTCGACGGATTGGTGTCGATGGCGATAATGCGCCCGGCCTTTGCCTGACGTGCGCCCTGAATCGCGGCAAGACCAATGCCGCCAAGGCCGAACACCGCCACGCTGTCACCGGGTTGCACCTTGGCCGTGTTGTGCACCGCGCCGATGCCGGTGGTGACGCCGCAGCCGAGCAGGCAGACTTCCTCATGATTGGCGTGCGGATTGATTTTGGCGAGCGAAACTTCCGCCACCACGGTATATTCGCTGAAGGTCGAGCAACCCATATAGTGATAGATCGGCTGGCCGTTGTAGGAAAAACGTGTGGTGCCATCGGG
>JBAVPS010000527.1:0-3773 GCA_049693315.1 Rhizomicrobium sp.
GGGCAGAGGATACGGAAAATGCGCGTGCTCCTAATCGAAGACGATGACGCCATGGCCCGTAGCATCGAATTGATGCTGCGTTCAGAAGGTTTCAACGTTTACACCACCGACCTTGGCGAAGAAGGGGTCGATCTGGGTAAACTGTACGATTACGATATCATTGTGCTCGATTTACAGCTGCCGGATATGAGCGGTTTTGAAGTGCTCAAATCCCTGCGCGTAGCCAAGGTGCAGACGCCGGTACTGATTCTGTCGGGTAATGCGATCGTCGAGGCGAAGGTTAAGGCGCTCGGCTTTGGTGCCGACGACTATATGACCAAGCCGTTCCATAAGGACGAACTGGTCGCCCGCATTCAGGCTATTGTGCGCCGCTCCAAGGGGCATTCGCAAAGCGTCATCATCACCGGTAAGCTTACCGTCAATCTTGACGCTAAGACAGTCGAGGTTGATGGCCAGCGCGTGCATCTGACCGGCAAAGAATACCAGATGCTGGAGCTGCTTTCCCTGCGCAAGGGCACCACCCTGACCAAGGAGATGTTCCTAAATCATCTCTATGGCGGGATGGACGAGCCAGAATTGAAGATTATTGACGTCTTCATCTGTAAACTGCGCAAGAAACTTGCGGCGGCGACCAACGGTGAAAACTATATCGAAACGGTGTGGGGGCGCGGTTATGTGCTGCGCGATCCCACCGAGGGTAGCGATACCGCCGTGGTGGCGTAAAACGCCCTGTGTCGATGTAAAGAAAAAGGCCGCCTTCGGGCGGCCTTTTGTTTTCCTTGACCTTATTGCGCGCCCAGCTCTTTGGAGCGTCTCTGCGCTGCCTTGGTGGTGGCGGCAATCAGCGGCATCAGTCCGCCCCGGGCCAGCAACACGTTGATGGCCGCTTCCGTGGTGCCGTGGGGGCTGGTGACATCGTGGCGCAATTCCGCGGCGGGTTTGGCATCGGCGGCCAGCAGCGCCCCCGAACCGGTCACCGTGGCACGGGCCAGCTGCTCGGCCTGTGTTTCAGACAGGCCCAGTTTGATGGCGGCGGCGGTGAGCGCTTCGACCAGCGCGAAAACATAGGCCGGGCCTGAACCGGAAATCGCCGTCACGGCATCAATCAGCCGTTCCTTTTCGACCCAGACGGTCTGGCCCAACGCTGAAAGCAGCTTTTCCGCCAGCACACAGTCTTTCTTTTCGGCGGTTTTGGCCGCGAACAGCCCGGTGATGCCCTGACCAATCGCGCCGGGGGTGTTGGGCATAGCGCGGACAATGTGGGCGTTCCGGCCCCAGGCTTTCTGCAAAATGCCGGTGTTGATACCTGCCGCAATCGACAGCATCAGTTGCCCTTTGGCCGCAAGCGGGGCCAGCGCCGCCACTTCGGGCTTCAGCACCTGGGGTTTGAGGGCCACGACACAGGCGCGAAATTTCTGTTTGGGCAGGGCGTCGATGCCGGACACAATCGTCAGGCCGAGTTTGGTCAGCTTTTTCAGTGCAGGTGCCGGGTGCGGTTCCACCGCAATGACCGGGCCTTGCCCGCCGTCAAGCCAGCCTTTGGCGAGCGCCCCGCCCATCCGGCCGGCGCCAATCAACACTATCGGAGCTTTCATCTTTCACGTCCTAAATGGGGGGCAATTGGCCCCAATTGCCGTGCTCAAGGATGTTTAAGCTTCGCCGGCACACTCCAGAATCGCGGCCGCCACGGCTTCTTCAGCGGTTTTGCCGCCCCAGAGCACATACTGAAAAGCAGGATAATAATGTTCACACGCCTCAAGCGCGAGGTTCAGCAATGTCTCACACTGCGCCACGCTGACATGGGCCTCGGGGAAAATCATCGAATGACGGAAGACAATGCTGCCATCTTCGGGCCACAGGTCGAAATGGCCGATCCATAGCCGTGCGTTGACGTACATTAAGAGTGAGGCAATATCGAACTGCCGCGCATCACCCTTCACCCGCATATCGAAGGCGCTGGAGATGTGCAGCGATTGCAGCTCGTCGCACCATGTGATGTTGAAATGATGGTCAGACCAATGCCCGGCGACCGACAGGCTCATTTCATCATGGCCCATGCGCTCGAAAGCCCAGCCATGTTCCTCAACGGCATGCTCCAGCATGTCAAGGGGGTGCTGACGGCTTGTCGTGGCACTTTGATGCAGTACTGTCATCCTCAACTCCAGGTGCGCACCCCGATATTGGGGATGACGCTAAAAGATGCTCTTGGCGTTGAACGTGACACAAGATTTTGCGTGGTCAAGAGATTCGGACCGTACTGCTGTGGGTAGGCTGGGCCTCACCCACAGTTTTCCCCCGACTGTTACCTTTAAGGGCGGTTACGCACAGGGCGAGCCTTGGGATAAGTCTTGCGCGGCTTGCGGGCGAGGGACATTTGCAGCCGTTTAAGGCGCAATTCCAGCCTGGCGATTCTCGATTCTGCCAGTGCGGCATCGCCGCGGGCCCGTACCGCCAACGCTTTGACCGCCTCGAATTCGTCGCGCGTGACGATATCCAGCTCGCTGGCGATCTTCTCCAGGCGCGATTTGGCGACCAGCTCAAAGTCCTGGCGCAAGCCATCGGCGGCCCCGGCGGCATCGTCGAGCAGCTTGGCGAACTGGTCGAGAAACGGCATATCTTTCGGCATAGCGGATTCCTTTCGCCGCCACTATAACCAGCAGATGGTAATTGGCGAGGGGCGAATCGTGCCCAGCCAAGGACCTTGACATCCACCGCCAAACAGGGCGTGCTTTCATCCGATGCTGGCTACATTTCTCACTTATCCCAATATCGATCCGGTGCTGGTCCAGCTGGGCCCGGTCGCCATTCGTTGGTATGCACTGTCTTATATCTGCGGCCTGTTACTGGGCTGGTGGATCATCCTTAAGATGCTGCGTCAGGCTTCCTTGTGGCGCGGCGGCCCATTCGGCGGTCAGGCCCCGGCGACCGCCGATGATATCGGTGATCTGTTTGTCTGGGTCACGCTGGGTGTCATTATCGGCGGCCGGCTCGGCTTTGACCTGTTTTACGGCATTATTTTCTGCGGTTTGAACAGCGGGCGCGATTGCGGCAACCTGCCGTGGGGCTATCTCGAAAATCCCTTGCGGCTTTTGGCCGAATGGCATGATGGCGTGCCCCAGCTGCGTGGCATGTCCTTCCATGGTGGTCTGATCGGCGTCATCACGGCGCTGGTGCTGTTCTGCCGCAAACGCAAACTCAATCTCTATAAGGTGGGCGATCTGGTCGCCACCGTCACGCCGCTGGCGCTGTTCTTTGGCCGCATCGCCAATTTCATCAATGGCGAGCTGTGGGGCAAGGTGACGGATTCCCCGATTGGTATGGTGTTCTGCAATGACACCATCCGCAACACCTATGGCGGTATCTGCCCGGCGGGCGAACTGCCGCGCTATCCCAGCCAGCTGATAGAAGCCTGCACTGAAGGGCTGCTGCTGTTTATCATTCTGCAAATCTGCATCCGGGTGTTCCGTCTGCATGAACGCCCCGGTCTGATCACGGCGATATTCCTGTTCGGTTATGGTCTGGCGCGGATTTTCTCGGAATTTTTCCGGGATTCAGAATCTATGATCTCGGGTTGGTTTAGTATGGGCATGGCGCTCAGTCTGTTGATGTGGGCGATCAGCGCGTACTTCTTATGGTACGCATTGGTACGGCGGGGAAAACAATGAATGCCTTAGCGCAACGCTTGATTGATCTGATCAAGGCTCAGGGGCCGATCTCGATTGCCGAATTCATGGCGGCGAGTCTGTATGATCCTAAGGATGGCGCCTATGCCT
>JBAVPS010000528.1:0-8443 GCA_049693315.1 Rhizomicrobium sp.
AGCTATGACTATTTAAGTCAGGGTGAAAGCTGGGACGATCTGTGGGTGCAGCCGATGCAGCGCGTTGATCTGCATGTTGGCTACGATATCGGCTATGGTCTGCGTACGGACTTCTCGATCTCGAACCTGATGAATGATCTGTCCTACAAGGCGCAGGTCGGCAAATATTCTTCGGCGCTGACGGATACCGTCGATACCGGCCGCACCATGCTGCTGACGGTCAAATACGCCTACTGATTTTTTACTCCCCATGGGCTTGAACTTGCCACCTCAGGAAACTGGGGTGGCGTTTTTTTGATCTATTGAACCCCTAACTTACGCATCGCATCTATTGGACCTGTTCCGATCCATTGCTTCGTATTTGCGGCCTGATCGACCGCTTGTCCTAATATGATAAGTTTTGCGAGGGGAGGGGCGGAACAGTCGTCATACGTAATTGTTTTCGAACGACCGTCATAGCTAAGCGTTAGCTTGTTGACTTGTGTATCCAGGCATCCCGGGTTGTGATTTCTGAACCATAAGAAATCTGCATCCTGAAATGCAGCAAAGAGTTTGTGCACGTCCTGCGGCGGAATTTTAATTTGCTGTTTCCCGGTAACGGAAACAAAATGCCGCCCCTCATACTGTGCAGTTCCATTGCCGGAGATTTCTATTGAATAGTCTGAGCATATTCCTAAGCAGGTGCTTCGGCTCAAACGGATTTTCACCGTCGACCAATCGCGGACGTCGGGCGTAGTGACCGGCCAAAATGGGCGCTGCGGATAAAATCTGGCGTGGATTAAAACGGCCAGCAGCGGCACAGCAACAACAACGGTAACGGCCAGAAGTGCAATGCGGTAGCTGCGTTTCATTGCCCTCATCCTCTTGCTATCCGGGCGCAACTTTAAGATGATTTCTGGGCCGGATTATGACGGACTTTTCTAAACAAAAACGGACGGGTTGCCCCGTCCGTCTGTATTATTTCCGTATGAATGACACATAGGCCGGTGGGCCGTGCAGCGCCTTTTGTTCATAGCGCGTCACCGGCCATCCGGTCGGGTGCACCCGCCAGTCGTCCGGCCCGGTGGCGGTCCATGCAAAATCCGGATGCGCCATCAGCCGTTCCAGGCTCCACGCCACATAGGTCGCATCGTCGCTTGCCAGCCGAAACTCCCCACCGGGGCGCAGCAGCCGTGCCAGCGTGTCGAGCAGTTCGGTCTGCACAAAGCGCCGCCCGGCGTGGCGGTTCTTGGGCCACGGGTCGGGGAACAGCAGGAAGAACTTGCTAAGCGATCCATCGGGCAGGGCGGCCAGAATCTCGCGGCCATCGCCTTCGAACAGGCGCAGGTTTTGCGGCAGCTCGCCCCGGCGTTCAAGATCGTCTTCGGTCAGATTGCCCAGTTTCGACAGCAGCTTGTCGGTGCCCGACTGGTAAGCCTCGGCCCCGATCAGGCCGGTGCGCGGATTATTCTGCGCCTGCTCCAGAAGATGCTCGCCAGCGCCGAAACCAATCTCCAGCCACACTTCATCGACCGGTGTGCCAAAAGCCTTGGTCGGCTCGGCCAGCGCCGCCAGATCCAGCAACAGATGGGGTAATAATTTTTCCCGCAAAAAAAGCTGACGGGCGGAGGATTTTGGACCTTTCCTCCGCCCGAACAGCTTTTGCTGCGGATGTGTTTCCGCGTCCGTCATATAAGGCTCAGAATGCTGCCTTGAGCTTGTCAGCCAGATCGGTCTTCTCCCACGAGAAGCCGCCCTCGGCATCGGGCTCACGGCCAAAATGGCCATACGCGGCGGTGCGGGCATAGATCGGCTTGCTCAGGCCAAGATGCTCGCGAATACCGCGGGGCTTTAAGCTGACCAGTTCCGGCAGGATCTGTTCCAGCCTGGCTTCTTCCACCTTGCCGGTGCCGTGCAGATCGACATAGACCGACAGCGGGTCGGACACGCCAATGGCATAGGCAAGCTGAATGGTGGCTTTGTCGGCCAGACCGGCAGCAACCACATTCTTGGCCAGATAGCGCGCGGCATAGGCTGCCGAACGGTCAACCTTGGTCGGATCCTTGCCCGAGAACGCGCCGCCGCCATGGGGGGCTGCCCCGCCGTAGGTATCCACAATGATCTTGCGCCCGGTCAGGCCGCAGTCACCATCCGGCCCACCAACGACGAACGCGCCGGTCGGATTGACGTGCCAGACGGTCTTGTCGTTCAGCCACGCTGCCGGAAGGGCCTCGCGGACATAGGGTTCGATCACGGCGCGAACGTCGGCCGAGGTCATCGAAGCATCAAGATGCTGGGTCGAGACCACGATCTGGGTCACTTCCACCGGCTTGCCATCGACATAGCGTAAGGTAACCTGGCTCTTGGCATCGGGGCCGAGCTTGGGGGCCTCGCCAGCGTGGCGGGCCTTGGCCATCAGCGCCAGAATCTTGTGGCTGTAATAGAGCGGGGCCGGCATCAAGACCGGGGTTTCATTGCAGGCATAGCCAAACATGATACCCTGATCGCCCGCGCCTTCGTCCTTGTTACCCGAGGCATCAACGCCCTGAGCAATGTGCGGCGACTGGGCATGCAGGCGGATATCCACCTTGGCATTCTTCCAATGGAAGCCATCCTGCTCATAACCGATGTCACGCACGGCCTGGCGGGCCGCCGCTTCGATCATGTCGAAGGTGATTTCCTTGGGGCCGCGGGTTTCACCGGCGATGGCGATGAAGTTGGTCGTGGCCAGGGTTTCGCACGCTACGCGCAAATCCTTAGGCTGAAAGCCGTATTTCGGGCCTTCACGGAAGAAAAGGTCAACCACCTCGTCCGAAATGCGATCGCAGACCTTGTCGGGATGGCCTTCCGATACGCTTTCGCTGGTGAACAGATAATCCTTGCGTGCCATATGCACCTCCGGAGAAACAAGCTTTCGGCAAACTAGAGTGCCGGTTTTCGCAGGGAAAGCCCCTCAGGTCAATGACCATATGCAGACTTTGACATATCTTTCTATGGTTAGGACGCGGGTCTCCTGCTCGTGCAGGGGCCGCGGGATAGCCGGATGTTCTTACAGGATAAATTTGGACAAATCCTGATTTCTGGCCGGATCGGTGACTTTTTCCTGAACATTGCCTTGCATCGATGGTGCGTGTGCTGCTGGTTTTCTCTTATTTTTAATATTTATCAGCGGCTTTTGTCGGGGCTGGGAGTCCCGGACAGCCCGCTCAGGGGCTATATTAGTGCCAAAGGGCGTATGGCCCATCAGGTACAGCACATCTTGGGGATGGCGAATGGCGATGCATACCAGAACACTCTTGCGCGGATTCTTCGGGCTGGGGCTGGCCCTGCTGCTGGCGGGCTGCGTTGGCGGTTATTCGCGTTATTACACCCCTTCGGATGGATTTCTGGCCGATGGCGCACTGGCCGATCTGGCGACTAAGCGCCTTGCCCCGGCACCGGAAAGCCCGCGGCTGGCCCATGCCTCGTGGAGCGGCACCGACCCCGATGTGGATGTCGACTGGCTGGTCAACTCCTACGCCAAGCGCGGCTATGTGCTGATCGGCAGCTCGGTCTTCAACAGCGGCAAGGGCCAGCATGATACGGATGCGGTGGCACAGGCCAAGCGCGTTGGTGCCGATCTGGTGGTGGTTTTACCGCCGCGCTACACCGGCTCGGTCACCGATGTTGAACCGGTTGATATGGTCGGCCCCAGTCCCTTTTATGGCCCCGGATTTGGGCCACGCTTTGGCTCACGCTTTGGACCTCCCCGGCCGTTTGGCTGGGGCCCCGGCTGGGGCTGGGGGCCGGGGTGGGGCCATCGCGGTTTCTACTATGGCCCGGACATGGTCTGGATGCCGGTCACGGTCAATTACAACGATTATGCCGCGTTCTATTTCGTCAAAATCCGCTGGCGTTTCGGGGCGATCTATCGCGCGCTGGATGATGGCGAGCGCAAAGACCTTGGCACCAACAAAGGTGTCAGTGTTTCGGTGGTGGTCGATGACAGCCCGGCCTTTGGTGCCGATATTCTGGTGGGCGATGTGATCACCGCCGTGAATGGTCAGCCCGTATCCGGGCCGGAAGATTTCGGCCGCAAGATCGATGATCCCACCGCCAAAGAGATCACACTGACCATCCGCCGCGATGATAAAACCCTCACCAAAACCGTGCCGCTGGCGGGGTAGGGGGCATCTTTTCCTCCCCCGTTGTTACGGGGGAGGTGGCATGCCACCGGCATGACGGTGGGGGCGATGGCGCTCGGCATTTCTGTCTCCCGCCCTCTCGCCATGGCAGGCCCCTCATCCCGGGCTACGTCGGGGAGCTCCGGCCATCCAGTCTCAATGTAAGCATTTTGTTGACATGTGTCAGCAAGGTGCTTACACTTGTGGTATGATCAAGTCGTTCCGCAACAAGGCGCTCGGCATTTCGCGCCAGCATCTCTACGATATTCTGAACGAGAAGAAGCCGGTATCGCCCGAGGTTGCCGCCCGTCTTGGCAAAGCCTTTGGCGATGGTGCTGCGGTGTGGCTGCGTATGCAGGCCGCCTATGATGCATGGCACGCCGAACGCAATGTCGATGTCAGCAAGGTCGAGGCATTAAAGGCGGCGTGAGTGGGGGGCTAGTGCATCCGGGTGTCGGGCGAACTGTATCCATGCGGTGTGTGCCCCCACCGTCAGTGTCGGTTGACACCGGCCCTGCCACCTCCCCCGCATCGCTTGCGCTTGCAGGGGAGGAGAAGATAGGCTCATCCTTCGACGGGCTCAGGATGAGGAGGTTTTTGCGCGTCCGGCGGCCAGTCGAAATCCTGCGCCAATGCATCGTACACGGATTTTATGCTTTTCTCGACGCGGTATTGTAGGTCACCCAAAGTAGTGTTCGTGATCTTTACATAATGGTCACCCAAAAGATCACCATAAGGGCTACCAGAAACGGCATCGCTATTAATTAGATGAAACGCACGTTCGACGCTTTTGCTGATCTTGTTATGATTGCAGTAGTTGGTGAAATAGACGTGTTGGCGGTGTGATCCAGACGGGGGCTGCCCAAGGCCAAGTAGCGTGTTGTTCCGGGGATCAAAGCCATAACCCAGAAAATAGAGGTACTCTGCTTCGGCAATGATTTTTGGAATTGCGGGATCAATACTTTTTTCATCCGGCGCAATCCGTTCTCGTAAGGGAATGACAATTTGCGTGTGTTCACGGTGTCCCACTTCACCTGTCCCGGTTACGGGGAAGGTGTCACGGGCGCTGTGCGGCCGTGACGGAAGGTGGCTTGTCACGGGAATGCCCCCTTCCGCCTCGCTGGGCGCTCGGCACCTCTCCCTGCGAAAATGCAGGGAAGGAGAGGGAATAAAAAAGGCCGGATTGCTCCGGCCTTTTGTCTATGAAGATCGTAAAAAGGATCAGCGTGCAAAGCGCTTGTATTTGATCTTGTGCGGCTGGTCGGCATCCATACCAAGGCGGCGCTTCTTGTCCGCTTCGTAATCCTGATAATTGCCTTCGAACCATTCGACGTGGCTGTCGCCCTCGAACGCCAGCATATGCGTGGCGATGCGGTCGAGGAACCAGCGGTCATGGCTGACGATCATGGCGCAACCGGCAAACTCCTCCAGCGCGGATTCGAGCGCACGCAGGGTTTCCACGTCGAGGTCGTTGGTCGGTTCGTCAAGCAGCAACAGGTTGGCGCCGGACTTCAGCATCTTGGCCAGATGGACGCGGTTGCGCTCACCACCCGAAAGCTGACCGACCTTCTTCTGCTGGTCGCCGCCCTTGAAGTTGAACGCGCCGCAATAGGCCCGGCTGTTCATGGTGCGCTTACCCAGCTCGATCACATCAAGCCCGCCGGAGACTTCCTCCCACACCGTTTTGGACGGATCCAGCGCATCGCGGCTCTGATCGACATAGCCAAGCTGCACGGTCTCGCCAACCTTTAAGCTGCCGGCATCGGGTGTTTCCTGACCGGTGAGCATCTTAAACAGGGTGGTCTTACCGGCACCGTTGGGGCCGATGACACCGACAATGCCACCCGGCGGCAGGCTGAAGCTTAAGTTTTCAAACAGCAGCCGGTCTTCAAAGGCCTTCGACAGACCATCGGCCTCGATGACCAGATTACCCAGACGCTCGGCCACCGGAATGATGATCTGGGCCGGACCGCCGCGCTGTTCCTGCGATTTGTTGACCAGATCCTCGTACGCGTTGATACGCGCCTTGGACTTGGCCTGACGCGCTTTGGGGCTCTGTTGAATCCATTCGCGTTCGCGGGCGATGGTGCGCTGCAGGGCGTCTTCTTCCTGACTTTCCTTGAGGAAGCGCTGTTCCTGCTCGATCAGGTATTTGGTGTAGTTGCCTTCGTGCGGAATGCCCTTACCGCGGTCGAGCTCCAGAATCCAGCCCGTAACATTGTCGAGGAAGTAGCGGTCATGGGTCACCAGAATGACGCAGCCGGGATATTCCTTCAGGGTCTTTTCCAGCCAGCCCACCGTCTCGGCATCAAGATGGTTGGTCGGTTCGTCAAGCAGCAGAATATCGGGGGCGTCGAGCAGCAGTTTGCACAGTGCCACGCGGCGCTTTTCACCGCCCGACAGCTTGGTGACATCGGCGTCGCCCTCTGGGCAGCCCAGCGCATCCATCGACTGATCGACCTGACTGTCGAGATCCCACAGGCCCTGCGCCTCGATCTCGTCCTGCAGGCGGGACATTTCGTCGGCGGTTTCGTCGGTATAATTGGCGGCGATCTCGTTATAGCGGTCAAGCAGCGCCTGCTTGGCAGCCACGCCTTCCATCACATTGCCGCGCACATCCTTGGTTGGATCAAGCTGCGGCTCCTGCGGCAGATACCCGACCCGCACGCCGTCCGCGGCCTGGGCATCGCCGGAGAATTCCGTATCCATCCCGGCCATGATCTTCATCAGGGTCGATTTACCGGCACCGTTGACGCCGACAATGCCGATTTTTGCCCCGGGATAGAAGCTGAGCCAGACATCCTTGAGGACCTGTTTGCCGCCCGGATAGGTCTTGGACAGACCCTTCATGAAGTAAACATATTGCGGCCCGGCCATGTCGGTCCCCTTTTGCTGGAATGTGATTGCTGCGCGGTTTTAGTGGCTGGCGGCGTGCCGTCAAGCCCAGATCGCGCCGCAGTTTGGCTTTGGTCGGCTATCTGCCTGGGTTTTAAGTCTTATGGCGGGGGATCAGAATTTGATCTTGGCCCGGCTCATGAACGACAGCGAGTCGCGGTTCTGGCCATTATAATGCAGCTGATAGCCCGCATTGGCCTGCAGCGACAGCGGCCCGCCCATAAAGGTGGTGATATAGCCCAGCTCGATATCGGTTTCGGGCATCACCCCGGATAGCAGCTTATCGCGGCCATAAAACTGGAACTGCTGCATCTCGGCCCCGATGCTGGCGGGGGTGTTGTAGCCGCCCGCCGGGTGCGACAGCGACAGGCCCAGCGCGTCATGGCCGAACAGGCCCTGCTTGGCCACGGCAATGCCGTAAGACTGGCTGTGCACCGCCTCGTCACCCGCACCGGGGCTGATGCTGAGCTGTGAGGCACCCTGATTATAGGCCAGGGTAGTTACCCAGCCATTGCCGAAGCCGACATGGGCGGAAACGCCCAGGCTCATCAGGCGCGAACGGCTGATCGCCGCCTCGGCATTGCCCAATGCCCCCATATTGCCCTGTGTGGTGGTCTGGGCGGCGGCCATGCTGATGCCGCCCCATTTGGCGAAATCCCAGCTGAGGCCAGCCAGCACGGTATCGTGCTTCATCCGGTCGAACGGCATGCTGAGCGCGGCATAGCCCGCCCAGTTGGCCCGCCCGCTGAGCAGATAGGGGTTGCGACCGGCGCGCGAGAACGCCTGACCGAAATTGAACCGCAGGCCATCGGCCAGCATGATGCGAAGCCCGGCATAGGCACCGCCGCTGGCCTCGTTCAGATAGGGGGAATAGATCGCGGGGGAATAGGCGAACAGCCCGCCAAAGGTATCGCGGGCATAACTGTCGATGACGCTGGCAACGTCCATGTTGAGGCCGGTATAGACCCCGATTCCATCGATCAGGCCGAATTCGTTGCCCACCTCGCCCAAACGGTAGAGCGAGTTATCCACAGGGCCGTAACTGGTGCCGGGCAACTGGACGATATCGTCGAAGGCTGATGCGTCGATACGGCTGGAAACCGGGCTTTGCACCGGCGCTGCCGCCTGCGCTGGCGTCACCACAGCCGTCACCGCGGCCGCCATCATGGCAGCCCCTGCAACGGATATGATTAACCGGCCTAATCGACGTTTCATCATGCTTTGCCCGCCAATGTGCAGGCACCTCCCGAAAATCTATTTTAGCAAATCTCTGTAAAAGGATTCAAAACATTCCTTGTCGTTTAGCGTGTCATAGTCGCAACAATCGACAACTCAATGATATGTGTCTTAGGCGCATCAGTTGCTAGGGCCAGGACCTATTAATTGCAGGAGGTACTGTTTGCGCC
>JBAVPS010000529.1:0-2237 GCA_049693315.1 Rhizomicrobium sp.
GCATCGACCATGCCGGGCGAATTTGCCAAACCGAAAATTCCGGGCCTGCAGGGCGTAACGGCGGTCTGCGAAGTGACCGGCGGCGGCGAGAAGGTCTATGCCATCGCGGCGCGGTACGACACCAGCATCGCCCCCGGCAGTCTGTCGCTCGATAGCTATGCTGCGGCCGTCGTTCCTGCCGCCGACGGCTATTTTCCCGGCATGCCTGCGGGGCCGGGCAAGGATGGCACGTCCAAACCTGCCGTTTCGCGCGCCATCGTTGCCATCTACACCAATACCACGGCGGCCCGGCGCAGTGACCGCACCAGCGTTTCCGGCCCTTACGTGATCGCCGAATTCGCCCATAGCGAGGATCTCAGTATCCCCACCACCGACAGCGATAAGGTCACACTTACGCAGGTGAAGGACGTGCGCACCACGAAAGGCGCAGTTTATGCCGCCACCGACAAGGTGTGGAGCAACACCGGGCGCCGCGGCAACGCCGTAAGCATCCCTGGCATCGATGGCTGGGAACAGAACCATTGGTGGTGGGATGACAGCCGCGCGGCCTGGCTGGAATACAGCATCTATCTGCCGAAATCCTTTCTTGCGCCGGGCGGCGAGAAGAAATCCTATCCGCTGATCCTGGCCATCACCCATTCCGGCACCAGCTATGACGGCACCTGTGAAGAGACCCTGACCGAGACCTGTATTGCCAGCATCTGGGGTATGCCCGATCAGCAGGCGCAGGAGGAATGCGTTGTCATCACCCCGCGCTATGAGCGCACGACAATGAACGATTATTGGGAGCACACCGCCGATGTCGAGAACACCTACCGGCTGGTGCAGTCCCTGCTGAAAAACACGTGGAACTACGCCAACCCGAACCTTGCCGACCGCCATGACAAGGTGCTCAAGATCGATCCTAAACGCGTCTATTGCACCGGCTGGTCAATGGGGGCGATGACCTCGCTCTGGCTGATGGCCAGACATCCCGAAACCTTTGCTGCCGGTCTGATCATCGCGGGACAACAGCGGCCCGAGGATGTCGTCACGCTGGCCGATCAGAAGCTGCTGATCATCACCGGTTCAGAGGACGGCAAGGCCACCCCGTGGAACGAGAAATGCGTGCCGGTGTGGGAAAAGGCCGGTGCAAAGGTCACACGGCCGGGCACGCTGCTGGACCCGGCGCTGATCTTCCCCGTGGGGGATCAAAAGAAGCTGACATCCGAGGTTGATCACTATCTCGGGCAGGGGGGTAATATCACCTTCCTGACCTTCAAAGGTGTCGATCACATGGGATCGGCGCGAAAGTTTTTCTACATCAAAGCCGCCCGTAACTGGCTGCTGCACCAAGCCCGCACCTAAGCCGTAGTCGGTGGGGCCACACTCACACCATAGCCGCTCACAAAGGCGACTATTCAGCAAGTGTCTGATAAAGACTGGATGGCCGGGGCAGGCCCGGCCATGGTGAAAAAAGAGCGACTTAAGTGGCCTCATCCCTCGACAAGCTCGGGATGAGGATGACAGGTTTTATAAGCGTCCCGCGCCCGGAACCATCATAGCATGCACGGCTTATGGCATCGTGCTGGCGGTATATTTCAGGTTACGATCCAAAAATGTGAAAACACGGTCGAGGTTGGCGGGGTCTTCAAACTGTGGCCCGCCATGGCCCGCACCATAGAGCACCATATGGGTGACATTGCCGGTGCCGACGACCTTTTTCAGCGCCATCGTCAGATCGACATGCTGCTGCGCGGGCACAACGGGGTCGGCCGTACCGTTCTCGATGAAGAACGGGCAGGTGTGTGACGAAATATATCCTGTCGGATCGGCCAGCTTGGCTTTGTCGGGATAGGACGAAACCGCAAAGCCCATATAGCGTGACTCGGATGAATCTTTTGAGCCATGCTTCACATGCTGGGTTATGCCCGCCTGCTCAAACTGATCGTCCATCGCGGCAAAATCGGTCGGCCCATAAAAATCGACCACGGCCTGCACATCACTGGGCTGGGCGGCATTGCCCATGGCGCGGTTTTCCAGCGCTTCAACCCCGGCAGACGTGCCCAACAAAGCTGCCAGATTACCACCGGCGGAATCGCCCCAGGCGGCCATGCGTGAGGCTTTCAGATGATAGTGCTGCGCGTTGGCGCGCAGGAAACGCACCGCCGCCTTGATGTCATAGATCGCGGCAGGAAACACCGCCTCGCGGCTTAAGCGATAATTGACGCTGACCACGGCATAGCCACGGCTAAGGC
>JBAVPS010000530.1:0-4166 GCA_049693315.1 Rhizomicrobium sp.
GATAAAACGTTTCTGATACAGGCCCTGCATATCTCTAAGACTCCCTGAGTCACGCATATGGGTGAACTGCCCGCCTTAACCCATATACAGACCGGCTAAATTCTACAAGTATCTCGCATCGGTCAAAGCTGTCTCAGCTTGTCCCGAATGTCGTTTTTGCTCAGACCAGCCCTTCGTCGGGTGCCAGACCGGCCATAATATTAAGGTTCTGCAACGCCGCGCCACAAGCACCCTTGCCAAGATTATCGAGCAGCGCCACCAGACGGGCCTGACCGCTATCCTTGTTGCCGCACACATAAATTTTAAGCCGGTCGGTATTCTTCATACTCTCGGCATCAAGGGTTTTAAGCGCTGCCACCTCGTCCGGGCTGGCAACCGACACCATCGGCTGCCCCCGATAGGCCGCTTCCATCACCGCCAGAATGTCATCCGGGCTGGGGGCACCGTTCAGCGCCCATAAAGCCAGCGGCACCTCGACCATCATACCGCGATGGAAACGGCCAACCGACGGGGCCATCACCGGCGGATGCTGCAGATGGGCATGGATCTGCATTTCCGGCACATGCTTGTGGGCCAGCGTATAGGCATAGCCGCGGAACACGGTCTGCGTCGGGTTTTCAGCGCGTTCGAATTCCTCGATCATCTTCTTGCCGCCGCCAGAATAGCCCGACACCGCGTTGACGCTGATTGGATAGTCGGCGGGAATCAGCCCGGCGCGGGTCAATGGCCGCATCAGGGCCAGAAAGCCGGTGGCATAGCAGCCCGGGTTACTGACCCGCTTGGCCTTAGCAATCACGGCAGCACGATCCGGCTCCAGCTCGGGGAAGCCATAGACCCAGCCGTCGGCGGTGCGATGGGCGGTCGAAGCGTCAATCACCCGCACATCCGGATTCTCGATCAGGCGCACCGCGTCGCGCGCGGCGTCATCGGGCAGACACAGAATGACGATATCGGCGGCGTTCAGCGCACGGGCACGGGCGGCGGCGTCCTTACGCTCGCGCTCCTCCAGCGTTACGATGCTAAAGCCATCACGGCCAGCAAGACGCTGACGAATCTCCAGCCCCGTGGTTCCAACCGCGCCATCGATGAAAATCTTCGTCGTCATGAACTGCCCTTTATTACGCTATGCAATCGGAATGGCCGACTTTTGCCGTGTGAAAAACAACTTGCGCCATCATTAATCAAGCTTTTTTGATGGCGGAGCCGTGTGGCAGCGCCAAAGCCGCCCCTATAAAAGACAACGCACGGCATGAACCATGCCGTGCGCTTTATATTACAGCTTTGATACGCCCGGCCGCTTTCAGCCGCGACCGCGATAGGGCTGCACCCCCGGCTCGGGCAGATAGGTCCCGGCGGGCAGTTTGCCGATCTGCCAGAACACGTCGATGGGAATGCCACCGCGCGGGTACCAGAAGCCGCAAATCCGCAGAAATTTCGGCTTGATTGCCGCAACCAGATCCTTGCCGATGGTGACCGTTGTCGCCTCGTGAAAAGCACGGTGGTTGCGATAGCTGCACAGATACAGCTTCAGCGACTTTGATTCGACGATTTTCGTCCCCGGCACATAGTCGATGACGAAATGGGCGAAATCTGGCTGACCGGTGACCGGGCACAAACAGGTGAATTCCGGCGCGGTAAAGCGCACGATATAGGCACTGTCGGGGTGCGGGTTGGGCACGGCCTCCAGCACCGCCTCTTCCGGCGAGGCAGGCATCGGGCTGGCGTGGCCCAACTGAGTCAGCTTTTGGGTCGGTTTCTTGGTTTTCATGTCGGCTTTCTACAACCGTGGCTGTCACGGTCAAGATTGAATATCCGGCCGAGCCCAAAACCGGTTGAGACCATTGATTTGTAATAACAATTCCGATCAGGAATGGGCGGCATGCCACGCCTTGACCGCCTGCATGGCTTTGCCGACATGCTTGTCCGGATCCATATCGGCATAGACCATGAGGATCTTCGCCCCCGCACCATCCGGTGCAATGACATAAGAAATCCTGTCAGCATTATCAGAATCTGCGAGCTTCGCATCATAAGCGCGGATGACTTTGCCATCGGTATCCGAGACCACGGTGAACTTGCTGGCGCATTCTTCAACCGAAAACTTGTCGAGAACTTCGATCTTGTCATTGCTGACGCCGACAACCGTCGCCCCAAGTTTGGCGAAATCATCGGTCGCTTTAGCGAACTCCTGAGCCTCGTACGTGCAGCCACGTGTAAAGGCCTTGGGGTAGAAATAGAGTACCACCGGCCCCTTTTTCAGAGCCTTGACCAAGGTAAAGTCAAAAGGCTGCCCGGCGAGCGTTGCCTGAGACGTGAAATCAGGAGCGCTTGCACCAACCGGCAGCCCCGCGTAAGCAGGAACCATCAGAGCGAAAGCAAAGGCGACGGACCGGAGAAAAGATTGCATCTTCTTCATCCCACACTGGAGCTTCGTTTCGATAATAACTTGAAATTTAAGACAAAAAACCCAAGACTGTTTATGGGTACCGTTGAGAGCGCCAAAAAGGCTTCCTATGGACCCCATGGGGCCATAACAGTCTAAGAAATTTAAGGATTCCAGCATGACCAGCCATCCGCAGGGCGATGAACCGCAAACTGCGCCGAAAACGGGCTTAAGCGCCTTTTTTGCGCACCCCAAAGTTTGTGCTGCCTGGGATTGGCTGAAAGAACCGCTGGAAGCCGTGGTGGTGGTGTTCGTGCTGGCCACATTGGTCGTGCAACCCTTCTACGTGCCTTCCGGCTCGATGCAGCCGACGCTGGCGATTGGCGACGCCGTGCTGGCAACCAAGTTTCCCTATGGCTACAGCATTTTTTCGATTCCCTATGCCAACGGGGCCCAGAAGACCGAACGGCTGTGGGGCAGCATGCCGAAAGCCGGCGATGTTGTGGTGTTCCGCGTGCCGTTCAACACCAAGATCAGCTATGTCAAACGCGTGATCGGCCTGCCCGGCGACCGGTTGCAGATGAAAAACGGCCGTTTATGGATTAACGGTAACGAATTACCGCTGGAACCTGCCAGTACGGGCGAAGTTGAAGATGGTGCCAGCAACACCATTCCGGGACAGTTGCATCAGGTACCCCAGTTTATTGAGACCTTGCCGAACGGTTACAAGCACCCGATCTACAAGTGGCAGTGGGATGGCGACCTCGACAACACCCCCGAAATCGTCGTTCCGCCCGGTAACCTTTTCATGATGGGCGACAACCGCGACGATTCCGCCGATAGCCGGGTGTTCGGCACCGTGCCGCTGGGCAATCTGGCCGGTCGCGCCGTCATCATTATCGGCTCGGTCGACTTCCTGAATGCCGACAGTATTTTCGGCTGGATCAGCCAGTTCCGCTTCTCGCGGGTGCTGAGCTTAATCCGGTAAAATCCCCTGTAGCCACCGTCACCTTTACCTTGTTGCCACGCCCCCCGCGACACATCGCACGGGGGGCGTATTCTTGCGCGGGCTTGTGCCGCGTGCTAAGGGCTTTAACCTAAGAAATCGGTATTCCTCCCGATAAACATTATCGGAGGCAAATCAACCGGTTATGGCACGCCGTGGCAGCACGAGCCCGGTATAGGGAACGGGAAGCAAGTGGCAGAAGAAACACATTTTTCCGGGATAGCGGGTCGTTATGCACGGGCCCTGCTGGAATTAGCTGAAGAAACAAAATCTGTAGACACCGTTGCGGCTGACTTGGCGGCACTGAAGGGCATGGTTCTGACCAGCCCGGATCTTGCCCGTTTTGTTCAGGCTCCGGTATTCAGCCGCGAAGATCAAAAGAAGGGAATGGCTGCCCTTCTAAAAGAGGCTGGCGCCTCTAAACTGACGACACAGTTTGTTCTGCTGTTGGCAGCCAAGCGCCGGCTGTTCGTGCTGATGGACGCAATCCGCGCCTTTGAAAGCCAGATCGCGAAAGAACAGGGTGTCATCGACGCCGAAGTCACGGCGGCCCGTCCGCTGGCGAATGCGGAAGTTGCTGCCCTGAAAGAAACTTTGAAAGCCACCCTGGGCCGCGAGCCCCGGCTCGACATGGCTGTCGACCCGGCGATCCTGGGCGGACTGGTGGTCAAGGTTGGTTCACGCATGATCGACAGCTCATTGCGCACCAAACTGAACGCCATGCGCTTGGCCATGCGGGGCGCGTAAAAGTCCTGGAATTTACGACAGACGGGCCCT
>JBAVPS010000531.1:0-1817 GCA_049693315.1 Rhizomicrobium sp.
CACCAGAAGATGCTGGCGCGGCCCGGCCCAGGGGCCAAACCAGGAATCGTCAGTGACATTGGCGATCCAGCCCGGGCGCACATCGCCCACCACCGCGCCGGGGAAAAGAATTTCGTAGCAGATCAGCGGACCCACCGCCGGGGCCCCCGGCAGGGCAAAGGTTTGCGGCCCCGCCCCACGACCAAAGCTGCCACTGATGCCGGTGAGCTTCTGCAAGCCCCACTGGTTCAGGGTTTCCTCGAACGGCAGATACTCGCCAAACGGCACCAGATGGGCCTTGTCATAGGCGGCCAGACGCTTGGCACCGGCAAAGATCAGCAGGCTGTTATAATAGGTCGGCTTTTCGCCGCTTTCATCGGCCCGCACCGCGCCGGTCATCAGCATGCTGCCACGGGCGTTCAGATCCGCGATCCATTCCATCGCCAGACTGTCCGGGTCGATCAGAAAGGGCGGCGCGGCTTCGGGCCACAACACAATGGTGGGCCGCGGCCCCGGCGCGGTGCTGAGGCTGACCAGACGTTCCCAGTTACGTAAGATCAGATTGCGGCGATATTTCTCCGCCTGCGGAATATTGGGCTGGACCAGCCGCAAATTCACCCCCGGCACATCGGCCGGATGGATCAGGCTGAGACGAACGGTCCCGCCGATGAAGAAGGCGGCAAACAGCCCGGCCAGCGCCACCGGCAGCTTCCAGCGTTTTTCCTCTGTCAGCAGCGCCAGCGCGCCGCCGAACAAGGCCGTCAGTAACGACAGGCCATAGGCCCCGAAAACCGCCGCGCTTTGCATCACACCAAGCGATGCCCCCCAGCCATAGGCCGCGATGTTCCAGGGAAAGCCGGTAAACAGATGGCCGCGCAACCACTCGCTTAAGCCATAGGCCAGCGCGAACACCAGCACACGGCTGACACCCGCCCGCCAGAAACGGGCTGCGGCTGCCATAGGCAGCGCCACGAACAGGGCAAGCCCGCCGGGAAACAGCAGCGCCACGAAAGGCAATTGCCAGGCGTGATCGGCGGCATCGACCATGAAGGCATAGCCGATCCAGTGCAGACCAAGCAGAAACTGACCAAAGCCAAAGCCCCAGCCATAGAGCGCGGCATGGCGAAGGGGGCGGGGGGCCGCCACCGCCTGATCGATCAGCAGAACCAGAAAGCCCAGCCCCGCCAGAAGCAGCGGGAACAGCCCGAACGGGGCAAAGCCCAGTGCCGACAGCAGCCCGGCGACAATGGCAAGGCCCAAACACTGGCGGTGCGAACGCCGCCCAAGCCAGAGGGGAAGCCGTGTCAAAGCCTGCATGATGGGTGCTTTCGCTAGCGCTTGCGCTTATTCCGTCTGGGCG
Organism: Rhizomicrobium sp.; assembly: GCA_049693315.1. Taxonomy (GTDB): domain Bacteria; phylum Pseudomonadota; class Alphaproteobacteria; order Micropepsales; family Micropepsaceae; genus Rhizomicrobium. The sequence continues at coordinate 1,340 of JBAVPS010000531.1, forward strand.
GCGGCGGTACCGTCGAGCGGACGGATGCGCAGGCGTTTGACCCGGCGCGGGTCCGCCTCCAGAATTTCAAATTCATAGCCCGCCGGGTGGTGAACGATTTCGCCGCGTTGCGGCACGCGGCCCAAAATCGCCACCGCCAGACCGCCAAGGGTTTCGATTTCTTCCTCGTCCTCGGTCAGCGGAATGTCGATGCCGGTTTCGTCCTTGAAATCTTCCAGCCCGATGCGGGCATCGGCCAGAAACGCCCCACCCGGCAGTGCCTGGGTATGGGGGGCTTCTTCGTCATGTTCGTCGGTGATGTCACCGACGATTTCCTCGATGATATCTTCGATCGAGACCATGCCATCGGTGCCGCCATATTCATCGACCACCAGCGCCAGATGGATACGCGAGGCCTGCATCTGTGCCAGCAGGTCGATCGCCCGCATCGACGGCGGCACGAAGAGCAGCTTGCGGATGATATTGGCCTGTGCGAGCG
>JBAVPS010000532.1:0-3561 GCA_049693315.1 Rhizomicrobium sp.
CACCTGTAACGATCTGTACCCCGGCTTGGTTTGCCGCTTCGCCCATGGATTGGGCGATTTGCCATAAATCATCGCACGGAAAACCTTCTTCGATTATGAAACCAGCCGTAAGCCACAAAGGTTTAGCCCCCCCCATGGCAAGATCATTGACGGTGCCATGCACGGCAAGCGAGCCAATATTGCCACCGGGAAAAAATATTGGCTGTATGACAAAGCTGTCGGTCGTCAGCGCTATACGCCCGGCGGTAGACGGTAGAATGGCCTGATCTTCACCACGTGCCAGAATGCTGTTGGCAAAAGCCGGTTTGAAGATCGCTGCGATCATATCGGCCATCGCACGTCCGCCCGCACCATGACTCATATCAATGTATTTGCCCATGTTCGGCGGTATTTTATGAAAGGTCATCATGCTGCCACCGTGCGGAAGCGGCCATAGGCATAATGTGCGGCACAGGCCCCTTCGGCTGATACCATGCAGGCCCCGCGTGGTGTTTCCGGTGTGCAGGCGCGGCCAAACAGTTTGCATTCCTCCGGTCGCTTTTGTCCGCGCAAAATTTCCGGGCAGGAACAGGATTTTATTTCTTCTACGGGAACATAGGAAATATCAAAGCGTTTTTCTGCGTCAAAGTCGCTAAACGCAGGTGCCAGCTGTAACGCGCTTCGGTCAATCCATCCCAGACCGCGCCACTCAAAACGGTCACGCAACGTGAAGACCTCTGCCATCAGTTTTTGCGCTTTGATGTTACCTGCAGATGTAACCGCGCGGATATATTTATTTTCCACTTCGGCACGATTTTCATTGATCTGACGGATCAGCATCAGCACGGCCTGCAGAACATCGACTGGCTCAAACCCGGCCACAACAATCGGGCGCTGGCAGGTGGTGGCTAACGGTTCATAAGGCTTAATGCCGATCACGACCGAGACATGTGATGGACCAATCAGGCCATCAACATTGACGCGGTTATCGTCTGCCGTCGTGAAGATACCGGCAATGGCCGCCGGGGTCAGGACATGGTTGACGAAGACCGTGAAATTTTTCAACTGTCGCGCCGCTGCGATTTTGACGGCCAGTGCGGTGGGCGGCGTGGTGGTCTCAAAACCAATGGCGAAAAAAATAACCTGTTTGTTCGGGTTATCTTCGGCAATTGCCAGTGCGTCAGTGGTGGAATAAACCATACGGATATCGGCACCTGCTGCCTTTGTCTTGATAAGGCTGTTGCCGTGCGCCCCGGGTACCCGCACCATATCGGCATAACTGCACAAAATAACACCGGGTAATTGGGCCATACGGATGGCCATATCGAGCCGCCCGGTCGGCAACACACAGACCGGGCAGCCGGGGCCATGCACCATCACCACATTGGGCGGCAACAGATCCTGCAGGCCATAGCGATATATGGCATGGGTATGGCCACCGCAAAATTCCATCAGCCGATAGTAGCGTTCCGGGCTGGCTTCGCGGGCAATTGCCGCTGCCAACCGCCTGGCCTGCTGTGGGTCACGATATTCATCGATATGCTTCATGCCGGGGTCCCCATTCGTTCGATGGCGGCAAGGGTGCGCTGTGCCTCCGCCTCGTCAATGCGCGATAAGGCATAGCCGACATGGACCAGAACGTAATCACCCACCGCAACATCATCCAGCAGCGCTGTGGAAACGGTTTTACGAATGCCGCCAATGGTCACCAGGGCACAATCATTATCCTCTATGGCCAGCACTTCAGCTGGAATGGCCAGACACATTTTCCCCTCCCATATTCGCAGCCAGGCTGGCGCGGGCGACAACGGCTTGCCCCAGTGACAGGCCACCATCGTTGCATGGTGCTAATCGTGCTGTCAGAACATGCATTCCGCGCGCAATTAACCGCTCCTGCAAGGCCTTCGTCAGGATGCGGTTTAAGAAGCACCCTCCTGCCAGCACCACTGCTGTACCTTTCGGTGCGCAGCGCGCCACCATTTCAGTTAAGCCCGCCGCCAGTGTGCCATGGACCAGTGCGGCACCTTCGCCCGCTGGGCAGCCCTTGGCCAGATGGGCGAGCAGCGGCATAAGATCGAGCTGCCAGAGGTCGGATGTTTCCCGCAAGGCGTAGCCATCCGGCAATGTGCACGCCTCTGCCGCAAGCGCTTCAAGGCGCATGGCGGCTTCGGATTCAAAGCTGTTAATGCTGCAGATACCCAGCAATGCGGCAGCGGCATCAAAAAAACGTCCGGCACTGCTGGTCGCCTGCGTTATGGCCCCTTGTTGCAGCATCCGTTCCAGTGCGGGGGCTTGAGGCTGTTCCGGGAACCGTGTGGCTACGGGCAGGCCAAGCTGCACCAGAGCCGCCGCCGCCATACGCCAGGGTGCGCGGGCTGCCGCATCACCACCGGGCTCTAATAGTGGTTTTAGGCTGCCACGGCGCCGGAAAGTTGCGCCGTGATACGCCAGCACTTCACCGCCCCAGGCGCGCACAGGGCTGTCAGCGGTTCCAAGACCAAAGCCGTCCAGTGTAATGGCCAGGCAATCCTCTACACCATTTTCAGCGGCCACTGCCGCCGCATGGGCGTGATGATGCTGCACGGCAATCGCCGGGCAGTGCCATTTATCTGCCAAACGTTGCGCCAGCTGTGTGGTGGCAAAATCCGGGTGCAGATCATGCGCCACCGCCTGTGGCTGCGCCCCTGTGCGGGCGATCAGGGCGTTTACGGCATCTTCCAACGCTTCAATGGCGGTGGGCGTGGCCATATCCCCGATATGGGCAGACAAATGACCAAATCGGCCTTTTGCCACACAGGCGGTAACTTTAAGATCACCACCAAGGGCAAGCACATCGGGCCCATCTGTCGGAAGTGGTATGGGGGCCGGAACGCTGCCACGGGAACGGCGCACATAGGCAGGGCCGGTTATTATGCGCATCACACTGTCATCGGCACGGTTTGTGATGCGCCGGTTATGTGTCACCACTAGATCCGCGACGGAACTCAGAATACGGACGGCATCCGTATCATCGGTCAATACCGGTGCACCCGACAGATTGCCACTGGTCATCACCAATGCGCTGAGGCAACGCATTTCCGCCTGCCGTAACAGCAGAACATGCAGCATGCTGGACGGCAGCATAATCCCGACACTTGGTAAACCAGACGACACCGATGGTGCCAGCGTGCCCGGTATTGCGCCGACGATAACAATCGGCCGTTCCGGCGCGGCGAGGTGTGTTGCTTCTGCCTCGCTTAAGGTGGAGAATGTGCATGCGGCTTCAACCGTTGCCACCATAACGGCAAAGGGTTTGGCCTCGCGCCCCTTATTATGGCGCAGGCGCAGAACAGCGGCTTCGTTGGTCGCATCGCAAGCCAGATGATAACCGCCTAAACCTTTAAGGGCGACGATGCCGCCACCAGCCAGCACATCGACCATCGTATCGATGCTATGTGATAATTGCGGGCCACAATGCGGGCAGGCGATGGTTTCAGCATGAAAGCGCCGCGAGGCCGGGTCGTGATATTCCGCCGCGCATTCCGGGCAGAGCAGAAAATCTGCCATGCTGGTACGTGTCCGGTCATAGGGCAGGCTTTCAAC
>JBAVPS010000533.1:0-5539 GCA_049693315.1 Rhizomicrobium sp.
ATTTAAGAGGCACTAGGCGCCCAGCGCACACCCTGAATGATGGCCACCGACTGATCGTGGCGCATCTGGAAATCATGCTCGGTAATGGCGCGGATCAGGGTTTCGTCGTTGGAGAAGGCCGATTGCAGATTGCCGCTGGCATCGTAATAGGTGCCTTCACGCGACACCGCCAGTTCCAGGCTCATCGAATCCAGGATCATCGTCTCGGTCATCTCGGCCAGGAAAATGAAGCTGCAATCCTTGTTGCCGGAAGCATCCCACCAGTTATTGCCGATCTGCGATGTCTTCCTGAAGGGATACCCGTTGAGCGTGCCCCTGGTCATCTCGTCACGATAGACATATTGGCCCAGTTCGTTACGCAGGCTGTACAGGAAATTATGGGTCCGCGGGGTGTAGAACCAGGTGCGCTTGATGTCGGGGGACTGTGCCGTGTCAAGCCGGTCGACCGCGCCGGCCAGGGCATTGGTCACCGCCGTCAACAAGTCTGCATTAACGGCCGGCATAGTAGCGGTGATGAAATTGCCGCCCGAGGTGGACGGATCGTCCGTCACATCGGCGCCGTTGAGCGCCAGGACCGATTTTTCCGAGGTCGAGAAAACGCCTGGCGTTCCGCCATGGGCCTGAACCCAGCCGTTGGCGAAAGACAGATAGCCGCGCGGGCTGTCGTTGGTGCCATCCGAAAGCAGGAAATTCTTATCCTGCACCAAAGCCAGCACCTGAACCAGATCATCGCGCACAACCGCATCAACCGCCGGATCGGCATAGCGCATCATATCGTTCGACACCGGCACCAAAGCGCGCAGTTTTTTGAACGAAGCCACCTTCTTGTCGAACTTGGGCTGGGATGCGCTGATTTTCTTGCCCTCGCCGCCATAGGAGGCCTGGGCTTGCGAGCTTTGCCCCGGCAGCTGCATGGTGCCACGCGGCATCGGCAGCACCCGCGGCCCGGCATCGCGCACCACCGCCTTGGGCCGTAAAAGCTCGATCACTTCGTTATTATAATCCGGCGGCACAATAAACCCACCGGCAGCCCCGGCGGACGTCATCAGCGCGCGGGTGATGGGATGGTTCTCGCCATAGATTTCCTTGGCGATGGTGCGCGTGTCGGTGATGCTGCCATTGCCCGCACCCAGCATCTTGACGAGGCCGCCCAGCACCAGCGAGCGGGATGAGCCACCAAAGCGCGTTCTGGCCACGTCATCGTTCACATAGGGATCGGTCTCGGCCGCGGCTGGTACCGTCAGATTTTCCTGACCGGCAACCGGTTTGGCCGTGCGCGCCGACAAATCCTGCACGTTCTGCGCGCGCGTGATCTGATCGTCGAAATCTTCGACAGCCCGCTTTTTGACATCGTATTCGGCCCGTTCCGTCTCAGACAGGGTCGTTTTTTCGGCAAGCGCCTTGAACGCGTCAAAGGCGGCCGCCCGCTTCTGCATCAGTTCATGCAGATCCATGACAGACTCCATTTTTGAAATGCGCACCCTTGGGGCGCCAGCGCCGTTGCCCATGCGGCATAAGGGCATCACCGGCAAAGCACCGGTTTGGAATACGCCAGAAAATGGCTATTGGGGATTATTCAGTCTGGCCATATCGGCCTGACGGCGGCGAAAATCTTCGGCGCTGCGGTCAGTGGTCTCGTCCGTGTCCGCGTTCCCGGGATCGGCCGGTTTGCCGTCATCCCCAGCACCATCATCCCTGGTGTCGTCATCGACACAAACGCCGCAGCGTTCCAGAATGTCTTCGATCGTGTCCATACCGCCACGATGGCACCGCATGGCCTCGCGATGCTTGGTCATCGCCGCACTGTGCGCATCAAGCGCGTCGCGTAAAGCCCGCACGGTATCTTTCGGCAGAGGCTTGCTGGCCCGCATTCTGGCCGCCACCATGCCACGACGTAAGCACCGATACACCGGGGTTTTCGCAGCCCGGACATAAGCCCGGTCGGTTTCGGACAAGAGTTCATCGCCCTCGTCACCATCGCCCCCAGAAGAGCCCTCAGGAGCGCCGACAGCCGAGGCCAGCAATTCGCCCACCTCCTCGGCCGTCATGGCGATCAGGGCTTCGCCTAAGGCCACCAAGGCCTCACCCAGCATGGCAGGAACCTCGCTGTCATCGCCTTCCAGCGCGGCTTCGACCTCGGCTTCGGTTTTAACCGAGCCGAGATTGGCCAAAAGCCAGGCCAGCTCACCAATGTCGTAGAGGCTGCGCCTCGCGATGGCGGCACCGGAAAAGCGCAACGTGCGGCCGTGCCCACGCGTTTTTGCCCTTGGTACAGCATCTGGTGGGACCACATCTATGTGCGGCTGAATCGTATCTTCTGGCATGTCGTTGGTTCCTTTTGCAGTTCCTTCTGCTCTGGCCGTGACGACGGCCCCGGTATCGGCAGGGATGCTGACAAACGAATTTTCGAGCAGTTCCCATTTGGTGATGCGCTGGCCGCCCCGCGGTTTTTTAGGGTCCAGCGGTTCGGTTTCCAGCGGCTCGAACCCGACGCTGATGCCGCGCACAATGCCGGCCTTGACCAGACCACGAACCTCGTCTGCCTTCTGCGAAACGCCTAAGGGGGCAAAGCGCACCAGAGCGGAAATCTGATTGGCTTCGATTGAAATCTGTTCGGCGGTGGCGACCGGAAAATCCGGTTTGTGCTGCCACAGCACGATCGGATTCGTGCGATAATTTTCGAGCACACAGCCTTGCGGAACCAGAATATCGCCATCGCGCGCCAGCGCTGACGTCGACATGGTAATCCGCACTTCATCATCCCCGAGCCCGGTCGTGGAGACCTCGGCCCGGAAAAGCGCCCGGCGCATCGTCATGGTAGGATCCTTCAGTTCTGCGGTGCCGCGTCGATATCCTGCTGGGTGATGCCCGTGCCTGCCCCGGCCGCCGACAGCGTGCCGTCTTTGGGCCGCCCGGCGCCATCAGCCGCCTGTCCGGTAATATCGGACCCCTCGGCCGCCATGTTCGATGGGGTGAGCAGTTTGTCGCCGCCGGGCAGCGGCGGCAGACGATCGGCACGACGCTCCTCGTTCTGGGTGGTTTTCCCCGACAGAATGTTGAGCCGCGAAACGTTCGACCGCGTCATCACATCGGCGCGCAACAATTGCCGTTCATCGAGACCGACAAAAATGCCTTCCCGGTCCAGATCAAAGGTGCGGCGCATCCGCTGTTCCGCCAGAATTGTTTTCTGCATGACGGCGGTATTGACGTAATCCTGATCCTGAGCGGCGATATTTTGGACAGACGTTTTGCCGTCGGTGGCAAACACCTTGTGCGGCGGCACACCGAAAAACCGGCAGATTTCGAGCACAGAAAAATTGCGCTGGCTGATAAACTCCAGATCAACCGAGGTCAGCTGCAGCGGCACCGGCTCCAGACCATCTTCCAGCACCACGGTGCGGCCCGCATTCTGGACCCCGGCGTGAAGGCTGTCGAACTGGGTCCGTAACCGGTCGGCAGCTTCCGGGGTCATGGTCTTGTTGGTTTTGAGCCAGGTCGATGGCCGCGCGCCATTACCGATCCAGCGCGCCGCCTGTTGCTGCTGGCCCACCTCCAGCCCCAGCGCATCCCGCGCCAGACCGATGGTGGAAACGCCGACCAGAGCGTTGAATGACAACCCGCGTAAGTGCAGCATATCCTCGGCCGGGATAGCGTTAGGAAAATCCCGCAGCATGGCGATCTGCCAAAGCCCGATCCGGTTGACATTGTAGAAAATCGATCCGTCCGTCGCCTCCAGCACCATGACGGCATCGGGATTGATCGGAATAAGACCGATGGGATAGCCGCGGCGGTCCCGCAAAATCGCGGCATAGGCATTTCCGCGCAACAGGAACCCTACCCACAGCGAACACGCGAACTCGAACCAGGTCTGCACGTCGTTGGGACGATTGAACAACGACATCAACGGGTGATCCGTGACGATATCCTCGCTGCCATCGTCTTTCAGCCGATACAGGTAGGGCGTGCAGCGCGCCAGATCGGTGGCCAGACGATCAACGCAGCAATAGACCGTCGAGATCGTCATAGCGGTCGACTGGCTGATAAGCACGCCCGCGGCAGACGACACGCTGCCCAGTGGCGGGATCATGCCATAGCTCGGCGTTCCGCCTGATCGCTGCATCGCGGCGGCAACGGTGCGGAATATCGCCATTACGGCCTCGTCCCTTTGGGTGTCTGAACCGCGGCGCGGCTGGCCATCACGGCCCATCCCATCAGCAGCGCACCGCCGACGATATATCCCAGCGGCGGCCAGGCCAGATAAAAACCGCGCGCCAGCAATGCTGCGCCGGTAAGGCCGAGCCCATCGGTGACAGGATCGGCCGCAAGGACTTTGTTCAGAAATTTTCTCACAATACCAAAATCCCTCGGGTCTCGTACAGCGATGTCAGGGACGGCGGATTCATCTGCATGACCGATGCGGCATTGAACAGGGCGATAGCCGGATCGATCTTGGCATCACCGGCATTCTGCTTGGTGGCACGAATAGCGGTGGCCGTCGGCTCGATCTTGAGATTGCCGACTGACCAATCCATCAGGCCGGATATGGCATGCAGCAGCGTGCGATTGGCCAGCTTACGCTCGGTCGTTTTGATGGCGTTCATCAGGGCATAGCCCTGGCTGACACCGATGACGAAGTTACGCCCGGATTCCTTGTTTTCCTGCGTAATCTGCACCTCGGCCAGGGCGTCGATCATGTCGCCTAAGCCCGCCGGGTCCACCGCCACGCAAAAAAGCTTTCCGGCATCACGGATCTTCACGATCAGTTCGATGATCTGCTCAATATCCTGCAGGCTGTCATCAATGATGGTCAGCTCGCCCGCGGCGGCAAAGTCCTGCAGCTTTGAGGCGATGCTCTGACGCCGCTCCAGCACGATTGGGTGGCACCAGGCGTGCCCCCAACCGAGCCAGCGTTTGACGCGTTTTTGCGTGATGATCTTTTCGCCATTTTCCTCGGTGACTGTCGTCACATCGACTTCGTGCGGCTCACGACCAAGAACATGGAAACCATACAGATCATCAAGCCCGCCGCCATCCAGCGCAGCGACAATCACTTCACAGCGCGCAATCATGGCATCCAGCGTCAGCCCCGGGGTGTCCTGGCGCTTCCAGTATTCCACCCCGGCCCAGCTGTCGGAACGCTGGCCGATGCCCGGTTCGATATTGAGATGCTTGGCAAAAAATCCGACCAGCGATTTGGGCGATGTGCTGTTGGCCATCTGGTCGGCGATATATTCCGGATCGACCGAGGCCCCTAAGTTCGGGTTGGTGATGTACCAGTTTTCCGGCTTCTTATAGGCGCCGGACTTGATCATATCATCGGGATATTCGTACAAAATTCCCAGCGAGCGCGGCGCTACGGTTTTGCCATCGCGGATGGCACGAAAGCGCTGCAGGTCGGATTTCCACACGCCCGCCGGCGGCTCGTCAGACTGCGTCGACAGCTTGATGACGAAGCCTTCAGGGCGGGATGTCAACCCGCCGGTGGCTTCCCGGAACATGTTTTCCGACGCGGCGCGCTTGCCAAACAGCCATTCTTCGT
>JBAVPS010000534.1:0-3568 GCA_049693315.1 Rhizomicrobium sp.
AAGCTTCTCCATACAGGCAATAATGGTGGTCTCGGTCGGGCCATAGGCATTCCAGAAGCCGAGATACGATGCGTGGTCGCGGGCATCCTGATGGCTGGGGGCTTCGCCACCGGTGATCAGAACCCGCAATCCTTCAAAGGGTGTCTCTTTAGAGATCCGCAAATAGGATGGTGTGTGAAAGGCAACGGTAACGCCGCATGCGTGATACTTTTTCTTTAGCGCCCAGGGATCATCGCGTAAGGCCCGTGGCACTGGTACCAGCGTCAATCCATTTACCAGTGCGATACTTAACTCCCAAACCGAGGCGTCAAATCCCGGTGTTGTAACAAAGGCAACGCGGTCGTTTGGCGCCATCCCCGTAGCCTCGGCCGAGGTGCAGGCGACATTGATGACACCGGCATGTGGCAGGGCGACGCCCTTTGGTTGCCCGGTCGTTCCCGATGTGTAGATAATATAGGCCGCGTCTTGCGGTGATCCGGCACGCTGTGGGCGTTCAGCCGTCATCTGTGGTTCGGCTTCTGGTCGCAGAATATGCGTTACCGTATCCGCAATTACGGGCGGCACGGTAAGGCCGTCGAGGGCAAGGATAATCCTGGCACCCGCATCTTTTACGATGAAGGCAAGGCGTTCGGGTGGCTGTTCGACCGAGAGGGGGAGGTAAACTGCCCCAGCCTTCCAGACCGCCAGAATGGCTGCAGGCAGACTGGCCGAGCATTCGGTCACAATGGCAACCGGCTCACGCGGTGAAACACCACGCCCGATAAGAATTTGGGCAATCCGGTTTGCCTCTGCCTCAAGCGCTGAGAAGCTTAATTCGTACGCCTCAGTCGCGATGGCGACAGCATCAGGGTGCTGATCGGCAAAGCTCTCAAACACCTCATGAATACGCATATTCGGGCGGGGTATCGACGGCCCATATTCCCATTGGGCCAGTTTTTTGACTTCTTCCGGCAGCAGTGATGGCTGTGGGGCGTTGATCCGCGCAGGGGCTTCGGCCAGCCAGCGCGCCCACGCTGCAAATCCGCTTAGCCATGCCTGTGCGGTTTCCTGACGATAAATGTCCGGATTCCATACCAAGGCTAATTCAACCCCCCCGCCTTCGGGTAAGGGTTCATGACTGAAGGCAAGGTCAAGTCCGGCTGCAATGGCACTGACTTCCCCCGGCAGGGGCCGCGGGGTAAGCAAAAAATCCGTTGTTGGGTTACCGCAGCTTCGGGAGGAATTGGCCGTGAGTGAAATATCGAACAGCGATGTTCGTGCCTGTGACCGGGCGAGGGGGTGGCGCTTGCGAAATTCCCGATAGATCAGGCCCGTGGGGTAGGTCGCATGTTCCAGTGCTTCGGTCAGCTGTGCCTGTGTGGTGCGGATCTGGGCGGAAAGTGGCAGCACATCGTCACCACTAAGAGCAAGTGGCGGTACGTTGACGAAATAGCCAACCGCTGCTTCGGCCCATGCCGGGCGAACCGATACGCCGCTGCCGAACACAAGGGTGGATCGTCCACTACGCCGCCGGGCCTCTGCTGCCAGCAATGTCAGAAGAAGGGCGTGCAGACCGACCTGCTGCGACTGCGCCAGTTGAGTGAGGGTGGCAACCGTTGAGGCATCAAGCCGCTCAGTCAGGCGGGGCGCAGATTTTCCACTGGGCCCGGCCGGTCGGCTGTAATCTGTGGGCAGTTCGCTGAAAACGGACTCTTGTGTTTCCTGTGCAAGCGCATCGAGTTTGTTGCACCAATAGAGCCGGTCTTTCCCGGCGAGGGGGGAGGTCAGATACGCCTGCTCGGTCTGTGCTGCAATGGCCGTGCCGTTGAGGGGGGGCGGCAGCGGGCGGTCCAGTAAAATGGCATGCATTTCTTCCTGCAGGATGCGCGCGGAAAGGCCATCGGCCACCGCATGGTGCAGGGTAAACCAAAATAGTGTTTCGTTTTGTTCGTCCAGTTGCACCAGACCTGCTCGGGCCAGCGGTGGCTGCGTCAGGGAAAATGGGGCCTCAACCCGCGCGGCAATACCGCGCCGCGCATCATCTGCGTTTGGGGCATGATCGATTGAAAAGCCCGCATCGGGTGGGATGTCAGCCCCCGAAATCGTTCGCCACTGTATCGTGTCGTCAGGGGCGGAAAAAAAAGCCGTGCGCAGCGCCGGGTGACGCGCCACCAGCTGAGACCACGCGGTTTTCCAGCGATCTGTGGCGGGGGTGTTTCCTTTGACGGTTAGAATGCGGGTGATCTGCGCACCGGTGGTGGTCAGGCCAAGGGTTGCGGAAATCCAGAAATCTTCCTGCCCCTTTGTCACAGCACCTTCCGTGCGTGCAGAGCTATGCTCACGCGAAGAAAGGGGTGTTCGGGTTATCGTCTTTGCTAATGCGGCAATGCTTGGGGCCGCCAAAATGGTTCGGGCGGCAACGTTATAACCTAAGCTCAGCAGGCGCTGACTGATCGCAATAGCCAGCAGGCTGGTTCCACCCAGAGAAAAATAATTATCATTGCGCTGTATTGGGCGAATGTTCAGCACGTCTTCCCAGGCCGCGGCTATGCGGTGCTCGGTTTCCCCCTTCGGTGGATCTGCAGGGGTATCTGTGGTGAAGGTTTGCGGAGATTTCGCAAGAGCTAAAAGTGCCTGGCGATCCACCTTGCCCGAGGCGTTGGTCGGAAACGCATCGAGTGTCAGAACCCGTGCCGGCATCATGTAAGACGGTAAGGTCTTTCCAAGAAAGCTATGCCAGCTTTCTATTTGTGTCGGTATTGAAGCATTACCCTTAACAAATGCAATAATCTTCCCGTCATGCTGAATGGCGGCAGCGTGATGGACTTCGGGATGGCGCATCAGCGTCAGTTCAATTTCACCAAGCGAGACCGATTGCCCCGAAACCTTGACCACATCACTGGCACGGCCAAGTGCCACCAGATACCCTTCCGGTGTCCAGCGGCCTAAATCGCGTGAACGATAGGCCCGGCCATAGCGGGTTTGAACAAAACTGGATGCGGTCAGATCCGGCTGACCAAGATAGCCACGGGCGATGCCTTGCCCGACAACGTAGATTTCGCCAATGTCACCGGGTGGGACGTCCTGCCCATCTGCATCAAGCAGGTGGACGGATGTATTGGCAAATGGGCGACCGCTGGGAATCTGTCCATGACCATCGGGATCAACCCGCATCATACAGATTGTTCCACAAACCTCGGTTGCCCCGTGCACGTTCCAATATTCCACGCTGCGGGCATAGTTTCGGGCGTCTTCGGCATTGGGGCGTTCGCCCGCCGTAATCAGGCAGCGCAAGCCCGTCGGAACCGCGCCGTCAAACAGGCGCAGATAGGATGGCGTGAAATGCGCGATGCTGACCCTGTGACGGGACATCATTTCGAGGAGTTTTGTCGGCTCATCAAGCAGATTGCGAGACGCCGGCACAAACGCCGCCCCTGCCAATAAGGGGGTGCAGACTTCGCGCAGGCCCAATATGAATCCGGGTGCCGTGGCAAGTAAAACGCGATCTTTCGCGGTGATCCTTTGTGCCTCTATGTGCCCGTAGGCCATATTTATAATGGCGTTATGCTGTAGCTGGACCCCCTTGGGC
>JBAVPS010000535.1:0-7022 GCA_049693315.1 Rhizomicrobium sp.
AGGCATAGCCGCTCAGCAATAAGGCTCGGCCGCCACACAAATGAGCATAAAAATGCCTGATTCCTTTTCCAGCTTGTCATTTGCCGTTAAGCCGGATGGAATGACCGAAAATGGGAGGCCCCCCAAGAGGCCAGCAGGGTGGGAAACAGCAGTGGTGTCAAACCGCTGCAGTGAGAGATTTCGCTATAATGCTAAGACGCAGGTTCGTCCTATTGCTGTGCGCCAGCCTTTGCTGTGCCGGCCTCTACGGAGGCTTGGCCGCGCCAGCATATGCCGAAATGAACGACCGGCTGTCGCAGCAGCATTTTGGCACAATCTCGTCAGGCGATTTTGTCGCCGGTGATTCTGTGCATTTCCAGCTGGCGCGTTATCACGGCGAATATCTGATGCGGGTGGCGGGCGATCCGGAAACCTATGTGCTGTATGCCGATTACGGCCCGCTGGGCGGACGGGTGCTGCGCTATGATTCCGGGGCGACGGCCATTCAGGTCGCCGGCTGGGGTGCCATGACCCTTTATACCGACAACAAGCCCGACGGCCTGCCCGCCATGCGCACCGGCGATGCGCAAGGGATCGCACCGCCCAATGTCAGCTTTGCCCAGCTGATGGGCGCAGCCGACGATGAAGCCTCGCACATCGCCTATGTCAGCGGGGTGCGGATTTCATTTAACGCTGACTGGAACGCCTATGCCGGCGATGCCAACTGGCGCAGCCTTGTCTACGATACGCTGGAAAATACCGCCCGCGGCATCATCCGGCTCGCCGCCAACCCGGCGGCGCGGGCAGCCTTTGCCCAGCGGGTTTCGGCGGTACGTCTTCAGCCCAGCCACAAGCCGACCATCCAGCTTTCCGGCCGCACGCTGATAGTGACCTTCAATCCGCAGCAGGCATTTATGGGACGGGCATCGTCACGCGCCATCGCCTTTGCCATGGGCAAGCTGTTACAGGCACCGGTTTCGAACTGACCAGCCCGGCTTACGGGCGATCGACGATCTCAAAACGCGAGAATTCAAACCCCGGCGCCACCGTGCAGCCGACCAGACTGTACCCGCCCAGGCATCTGGCGCTCTGCCAGGCACCGGCGGGCACCACCTGCTGCGGGCGCTGCCCGGCGGGCAGATCGGTACCCAGAATGACCGTCTCGGTGCCATTGGTCGTTTCGATGATCAGCTCGACCGGGGCACCATCGTAATGGTGCCAGACCTCGGCAGCATCGATACGGTGACGGCGGGAAACCTCGCCTGCGCGCAGCAGAAAATAGATCGCCGTTGACCGCGCCCGGTTATCAGGCCCCGGCTCATCGCGAAAGGTTTCGCGAAACGCGCCACCTTCGGGATGGGGCATCAGCTCCAGCATATCGAGGATATAGTCGGCATCGGGATCGTGTTGCGGCTTAGGTGCCAGTGGCGATGGGGCCCCCGTAGCCATCACAGCGGCAATCCCTGCCGCCAGCGACACCGCATCGTCGAGCGCGTTATGCGGGCGGCCCTGAAACGCCACCCCGGCCTTTGGCCCAACATCGCAGCCATGGCCTTTACGCACATCAATACCCTGATCGAGGGCCCAGCCGATGATATTGGTGTAAGGCGGCACGGTTGCCTCTATGTCGTTGAGGCGAAGATTTTGTGCCAGCACCAGATCATCGCGGCCATAGGCCAGAAGCGGCAGCCCGCCGCAAAAGGTCGTGAACTGCCGATAGGCTTCGGCAAACGGCACGCCATGGGCGGTGATGTCCGCGTTGGTGATACCGATCACCCCTTCGAGATAGGCCGACAACACCGGATTGACCCGCGGGCGCACCAGAAGATCGAAGCGCTCCAGCGGGGCAAACCCGGCATCCACCCGCACCGCGCCGATCTGGACAATTTCCTTGAATTCACCGGGGCGCAGCCAGCGCGCCGCCATCGAGCCTTCCCAGGCGGTAAACTCGACATCAAACACCACCGCCGTGGCGCCCTGCCCAGCGGCATTTTCAGGAGAAATCGTCATATGACACCTCGTCAGCCCGCCCGAATCACATAAGCCCTTACGGCCACGCGGGCAGCGCTACCTAACCGATTCGGCGACCGAAGGTCAGCGCGGATTTTGCCACGGCAGGAATGCCCCCAGACGCATGGCACTGACCACTTATCCCAGCCCCAGTTTGACCTTGGCGTCTTCAGCCGAGGTGAAAACCAGACCGACAAATTCGAGGCCGATACCGGCCCCGTGATGGCGGGCCACCCGCGCCGCCAGCGGACCGGCCAGCAGAAATTCCCCGACCGGCGGGCGCAAATCGGTTTTGAGCGACAGGCCGCTGACCGATAAATCCGTCGCCTCGCACGGGGTTATCTGGCCATCGCTACGCACCAGCCGCACGGTGCCGGCGACAGCAATGCGTTCGTGGCGGCGCAGGGTGGTGTCGTCCACCACCCCCTTGTTAATGAACAGGGTCAGCTGTTCGGCGGTGCGTTCGCGTTTCTGCGGTGAACTGGTGAAGCGCAGTGACAAATCCCCACCGTCGACGCGGGCAATGACACCCTCGAACCGGCCGAGGCCATCGGCATAGAGCACAATCTTTTCGTCCTGCCGCAGGGCAAAGCCGACCTGAACCCAGGCATCCCCGGGCGACATCTCGACCACGGTGCAGGTGATCTCCTGCGACACGGCGGGGATAAACAGTTTACCCAATTGCTGAATCCGTACCCGGCGAAAAAGTCGCTGGTCAGCCTGGATTCTGGTAATCACCTCCTGCGTGTCAGCCATCACGGCTCCCCCCAACACCTTGATTCTCGTGCACTATCCTATGCCGAAATGCACATCGGGCCAGCTTCACCGAACCGGTCCTAAAGCCGAGTTTACACGAAGCCGGTATTTTCAGAAATTTTATCCACCCAAACTGACACTTAACCTTGCGCAGGCAAACCGTTATAGAGGGGGGCGTTAGGCGCGCCGAACATTGTTGACAAATTTTCTCGGAGAATGTGGATGACCCAAGCCAGACAGTTTTGCTCCCCCCGGCGCGCCGGCGTTTTAGCCCTGCTTTTAGGCGCCAGCCTGGCACTCGGTGGCTGCCTTAACGCAACCCCGCTGGACGATCTGAACTACGTCAAGCCGCAGGGGTCAGCCTTTAATATGGCGCTGTATCAAAACTATTCTTTTCTGGCACATTCCTTCGGTGATGTCGGGGCCGCCGCCCATAAGGTGTTCGATTACGACGCCGCCTGGTCGCTGAACAAAACCGAAAAGCCGATCGCAGATCTGGCCAACGGTTTCGCCAGCAAGGCCGTAATGGCCTCCAAGGACGAGTTTATCGACCCGGAACCGGCAACTGATCCGGCCTCGCACGAGATTCGCGACCGGATGCTGCGCGCCCTGGAATACGGCCGTGACGCATTCCCGCGCGATGCCGCCCGCACCCAGACCGATTATGATTGCTGGATGCTGAACGCCGCCGTGCCGGCGCAAAAGGCTGCCGCCGACCGTTGCCGTGCCTCGCTCGACAAGACCTTGCCGCAGCTCGAAAGCGAAACCTCGGCCGCTGTTGCCGCCGCCGAAAAGGCAGCCGACGAAGCCAAGGCGGCCCGCGAAGCCGCCCGTAAGCAAAATGCCGGGGATGGGGCTCAGTAACGCTTTGCGGTTAGAATGAACCGGCTTTCGGGGGGAAGCCGGTTTTAAAGCCCCTTAATACCAAGGATGCCCAGAATGAAACAGATTGCCCCCCGCATTGTCGCCAGCCTTGCCGGTGTGATGGCCCTGTCGGTGATCACCGGCCTTGCCTCCGCCCAGGGCATCTATCCGGTCAAGCGGATGGATTTCGATCTGTGGTGCACCGAAGAAATGCGCCTGCCGTTCGAGCGTTGCGCCCAGCGACTGACCGACGATCTGCAGAAATTTGATGATTACCGCGCCCTGATCGAGAAATACGACGTCCGCCAGCAGCAGGATCGCCAGCGGCGCATGTTGCTCGAACATACCGTGCTCAACAACGACCCGGTCGATAATCCGATCGGCAGCATGCAGCGCACTGACAAGACCACACTGACCGGCGAATAATCCGCGTGCCGATTAGCGCGTTTTACCCCGGGCCAGCAGCGGCAATCTGGACGATTTCAGGAATGGCGTCAGCGCCATCCCGGCCAGAAACCCGCCGATATGTGCCCACCAGGTCACACCGGGACTGTCGGGGGTGATGGTGGCGGCGCTTAAGAGCTGCATGGCAAACCAGGCACCCGCTACCCAGATTGCCCCGATCCGCACCGGATAAAGAATGATGCCGATCGGCACATAGATTTCGATCTGCCGCCGGGGATGCAGCAACAGATAGGCCCCGAGCAAACCGGAAATGGCCCCTGATGCCCCGACCATGGGAATGCCCGAAGCCGGGTCCATGAACGCCATTGTCATCGCCGCGGCCACCCCGGAGACGAGATAGAACAGCACAAAGCGGGCGTGCCCCATGGCGGCTTCGATACTTTTGCCGAAAACCCACAGATAGAGCATGTTGCCAATCAGGTGCCAGACGCTGCCATGCAGAAACATGGCGGTAATGACGGTGGCCGGGGCCGACAGATGGGCGTCTTCCGGCGGCACATACTGGGGCGACATCAGACTTTTGGGGATAAAGCCATAAGCATCGAAAGCCTGGCTCATATTCAGACCGATGCGCTCTTCCCAGACATAGACCAACACACAGGCGATGAGGATGGCCCCGGTGCACAGCGGCACCATACGGGCCGCCGTTTGTTCGGGGGCGGGTTCGTCGGCCGGATGTTCATCTGGGCGCGAATTCATGGCTCTGTCGCTTAAGAAATAAGGTTCCTGCCGGTCGGCTCTATGCGCGGTCATTATGGCCGTTGTTTGGCCTGCAATACCGCAGCCATAATGTAGCAGCCTGCGGCTGGCCCCAAGCCCAATTCCACCCGTGCCGAAACAAAGTCGTGTCAAAATCTGGCGTCGTAAAATTTCTGCAGAACCGGCCGATGCGCGGTTAAAGTTTACAGACTGTTATCAGGTTTGTTTCAAACTCACATATTGTGATTTTTACGTCAGCACCGCACACTCGCGCGTGGAAAGGGACCGGCGATGAATATTCACGAATATCAAGCCAAAGCACTTTTACGCGAATACGGTGCCCCCCTTCTGCCCGGCGAAATCGCCAGCAGCGCTGACGCGGCAATGGCCGCCGCCCGTAAGCTTGGCGGTCATGCCTGGGTGGTCAAAGCCCAGATCCATGCCGGTGGCCGTGGCAAGGGCGGCGGGGTCAAAATCGCCCGCACCATCGACGAGGTCGGCACACTTACCGCCCGCATGATCGGCAAACCGCTGGTCACCGCACAGACCGGGGCCGAAGGGCGGATCGTGCATCAGGTCTATATCGAGCAGACTACCGACATCGAACGCGAATTGTATCTGTCATTGCTGATCGACAGCGGCACGGCGCGCATCACCTTTCTGGTTTCACCCGACGGCGGCATGGATATTGAGAAGCAGGGCCATGGCCGGATACGCAGCTTCTCGATTGATCCGGCCATCGGCTACAGCCCGCATATCGGGCGCAAGATCATCGCCGTGCTGGGCCTAAAAAATTATGCCGCCCATCAGGGCATGGCGCTGGTTGAGCGATTGTACGATGCCTTCATCGCCAAGGATATGAGCCTGCTCGAGATCAATCCGCTGGTCCAGAGCAAGGATGGCGAGTTGTTCCTGCTCGATGCCAAGATCTCCTTTGACGACAACGCACTGTTCCGCCATCCCGAAGTGCAGGCCTTGCGCGACCCGGCCGAAGAAGAACCCACCGAAACCGAAGCTGCCGCCGCCGGGCTGTCCTACATAAAGCTCGCCGGCAATATCGGCTGCATGGTCAATGGTGCCGGCCTTGCCATGGCGACGATGGACATCATCAAACATTATGGCGGGGAACCGGCCAACTTCCTCGATGTCGGCGGCGGGGCCACCCGCGAACAGGTGACCAAGGCCTTCCGCCTGATCCTGGCCGACCATCAGGTCAAAGGCATTCTGGTCAACATTTTCGGCGGTATCATGAAATGCGATATCATTGCCGAAGGCGTTATCGCCGCCGCCAGAGAAATCCAGCTTCAGGTGCCCGTTGTGGTGCGTCTGGCGGGAACCAATGTCGATAAAGGCAAGGCAACACTGGCCGCATCCGGCCTGTCGCTGATTGCCGCCGATGATCTGGCCGATGCGGCCCGCAAAATCGTTGCGGCGGTTGGCCCCGCCGCCCACGGCTGAAGGAAGCACGCGATGTCGATCCTTGTTGACCGCAATACCCGCCTGATCTGCCAGGGCTTTACCGGCAAGCAGGGCACCTTTCATTCCGAGCAGGCCATTGCCTATGGCACCACGCTGGTGGGCGGGGTGGCACCGGGCCGCGATGGCAGCCGCCATCTGGATCTGCCGGTATTCGACACCGTGATCGAAGCGCGCGAGGTCACCGGTGCCAACGCCACCATGATCTATGTGCCGCCACCATCGGCCGCTGACGCCATTCTGGAAGCGATTGATGCCGAGATCGAGCTGATCGTCTGCATCACCGAAGGGATACCGGTGCTGGATATGGTCAAGGTCAAGCGGGCGCTGTCCGGCACCCGCTCGCGCCTGATCGGGCCCAACTGCCCCGGTGTCATTACCCCGGATGAATGCAAGATCGGCATCATGCCGGGCTATATCCACAAACGCGGCTCGGTCGGGATTGTTTCGCGTTCCGGCACGCTGACCTATGAAGCGGTGGCGCAGACATCCGCCGTCGGCATGGGCCAGTCGAGCTGTGTCGGCATTGGCGGCGACCCGGTTAAGGGCAGCGATTTCGTCGATATTCTCGAAATGTTTCTGGCCGACGAAGAAACCGAAAGCATCGTGCTGATCGGTGAAATCGGCGGGGCGGGCGAAGAAGATGCGGCGGACTTTCTCAAAGCCTCGCGCCATCGCAAACCGGTGGTCGGCTTTATCGCCGGGGCGACCGCGCCCAAGGGCCGCCGCATGGGCCATGCCGGGGCAGTCATTTCCGGCGGCCGGGGCGATGC
>JBAVPS010000536.1:0-2345 GCA_049693315.1 Rhizomicrobium sp.
GCATTCTTGTTGCTTAGTCTTTAGACCTTGTAACGGAGGCCGAAATAGTAGCGGCGACCGATGGCATCAAATACGTCAGCGGCGGTATTGGTGCCGGTGACATTGCTGTTGATGCCAGACAGGATGATCGGCGCTTTCTGATCGAGAACATTGTTCACACCGACGTAGAACTGGACTTCTTCGGTCAGCTGATAGGACCCCGAAACGTCATTCAGGAAATAAGACGGATGCTTGAGTGTGTAGAAGGTTGCATCCGGGGTGGCCTGTTCGCGTGTTCCGCTGCGGAACTGGGTTTCCCATTGCAGGCTGACTGCACCGTTGGTGTAGGTGAATGTCGCGTTGACACGGTGGACCGGGTCATAGACATCGCCACGCGCTTTGGTGATTTCGCCTAAGCTTTCCTCGGTGAATGACTGCAGCCAGTTCCAGTTGAAATGAGCCGAAAACTGGCCTGCATCGCTGAGGCCAACCAGTGCACCATTACGCAGTGGGCTGATTTCGTTGAGGTCTAGCTGATAGGAGAACTCGGTATTCAGCCCCGTGGTCTTTACCCACCCATTATTGATGTAGGATGTGTTGACCTTTGTGATCACGCCCAGGCTGGCATCCAGCGACGAGCGGACGATCATGTTGCAGAACTTGTTGTCCGACATTGATGCACTATTATAGCACATATCAATGGCGGTCTGGCGGCCGACCGTGCCGATATAGTTGGAGATACTGATATCGTAATAGTCGACCGAGGCAACAACCGAGCCAAAGGATCCGAAGTCGTGGGAATAGACTACACCATAGGACCAGGTGTTGCCGATTTCCGGTTTCAGTGTCTCGCTGCCAGTCTGATCAAAACCGCCTGCCGACTGTTGTTCCGATGTCGTCAGCTTGAAAATGCCGTCACGGGCAATGCGGGATGCGATATATGGATCTGCCAGGCAGTTGCGGGCAACGTTACCGACTGAGGATGAGGTTACACCATCGCAGGGATCGCTGACCGAAGCGTAGTTTTCACCACCCGGCGAGAACATTTCATTGATGTTGGGTGCACGAACGGCCCGGGCATACTGCACACGGAAACGCAGATCCTCGACTGGTGACCAGGATGCACGGCCAGTATAGGCGTTGGTATCGCCCTGCTTTGTGTAGGACGACCAGCGCCATGCGGCCCCCAGTGTCAGTTCCTTGGCAAAGGGCAGGTCTTTAAGGACCGGTACTTCGGTTTCGGCGAACCCTTCGGCAACCGCAAAATGGCCGCGTGTGGCAGCTTGCTGATTGCTGCCGTTCATGCCCTGCTGAGTCAGCGCATCGGGAACGTCTGATGCAGATTCACGGCGCCATTCAAACCCGGTCACCAGATGAACGTCACCTGCCGGCAGCGTGAGTAGCTTGCCTTCAACCTGGCCAGCCAGAATTTTCTGATCAATGTTCTGGGTACGGCTTTGCGGTGCCGAAATGTACTTGGCAGCTTCGGCAGAGATCGATCCTGTGCCGAAAATGTTGATTGGTACGCAGCCTTCGTCACGCGCAATTGCATCGGCACAGACAATGCTGCCATCAGCCTGCGTAGTGGCATTCAAAGCATTGCGGAAATTGGAAACATTGTACTGACCGGTGCCGTTCTGGGTCGCTAGCGTATGGCCCCAGTTATAGGACAGATCCCAATTGTAGTCGCCAAGCAGGGTGCCCTTCATGCCGACCACAACACGGTAGGTATCGCGGCGGGCATCGGAATGTCTCGGGCCAAGTTCCAGCATGCGGCGGGTGAACGGTACCGAGGTCAGCCCTGCGCTAACGGCGGTCTGGCGCAGTGCTGCCGGCATGTACGGGTTGTCGACCGAGATTCCGTCATTATGCAGCAGGTTGGTGCTGACACCGGAATCGACCGTCGACGGTTCCATGTTCTGGCTGGAAGACGTGCTGGCAAATGTCGTTTCGACATAGCCCTGCAGTGTGTTCGAGAAATCATAATGGCCATTGGCCGAGATCGTCAGGCGATCAACCGGCACTTCGATCAGTCGCCAGGCATCGCGGTTGAAGCCCATATTGCTGGTTGACCAAGTGCCAACTGTCGCATCCGCACCGGTGCCGCTGGTGATGCCATAGCCCTTACTACCAACAAAGAAATGACCGCTGGGGCCATAGCTGGAATAGGTGCCGACCACGGCCTGTTCGCAATATTCGCTGGTAACGGGCGTGTCATCATAGGCGCAGAGGGCTGTGTTATCCTTGTCTGTTCCTGGACGGTTCTTCGACTTGACCGCCGAGCTGTGTGACCAGCCCGCCGAGATGACGATGTTGCCTTTGCTGCCGTCGAAGTTTTTGCCAAAAGTGACATCGCCTTTATAGCC
>JBAVPS010000537.1:0-2001 GCA_049693315.1 Rhizomicrobium sp.
GCTTGATGGTCATCGGGTTGCCGCGGCGATCAACGCTTTTACCGGCAACAACACGGACCCAGCCCACGCTGATGCAATATTCATCGACATTGGTCTTCTCGGCACCGTTGAAGATGATGCCGATGCCGTGCTCCAGCAGGGCCTCGTTATAGAACGGGCTGCTCGGGTTGACGCAAAGGCGGTCGGGAAGTTCGTCGCTCATGTTCGGGCCTTGTATTGCAGTTTGTAATCTTGCTGCCCCTCATAAGCGATATTGGCGTCGCATCCAAGGGTGTATTATCGGCGCGCCGGATGCGTAACCGGCATGCGAAAGGACCTTAAGTTTCATGACCTATTCGATTTATCAGGCCAGTATCGAGCCGATGATCCGCATGTTGCAGAACCTCAGTCACATTCTCGACAAGGCGGTGACCGAGGCCGGAACCAAACATATTCCGCTGCAAACCCTGCTCGATGCACGTCTGGCCCCCGACATGTTCGCCTTCCCCCGCCAGATTCAACTCGCCTCAGACTCGGCCAAGGCTTTGGCCGCACGGCTGGCCGGGGAAGAACCGCCCAAATATGCCGACACCGAAAAAACCTTCCCGGAGCTGAAAGAACGGGTTGAGAAAACCATCGCCTATTTGCAAAGCCTTGATCCGGCACGCTTTGTCGGCGCGGAAGATCGCCCCATCGCCTTTCAGGGCCACCGCGGCCCGGTCGAAACCGTTGGCGAGGCTTACACACGCTTTGACCGGATACCGAACTTCTATTTCCATGTTGTGGTGGCCTACAGCTGCTTAAGGGCCGCAGGGATCGATGTTGGTAAACGCGATTATCTGGGAAATTAACCACCCAAACAATTTTCTTGCCAAAAGCCCGGAATTTTTCCGGGCTTTTTTATCATCATGGCCTTGTAATCAGGCGCACCCGGATTATTTTTAGAACAATTCTAAATCTGATGGAGAAAATGGTATGTCCAAGTCCGCCAAACTGCCGCAAGTCGTCATTTCCGCCAATACCGTGCCTGAATTGGTTGAAGGCTTAAACGGTTTGCTGGCCGATGCTTTTGCCATCTATCTCAAGACCAAGAATTTCCACTGGCACGTCTCGGGTCCGCATTTCCGCGAATACCACCTCTTGTTTGATGATCAGGCTGGCCAGATCCTGGCCATGACCGACATTCTGGCCGAGCGGGTGCGCAAACTGGGTGGCCGGACGCTGACCTCGATCGGTGCGATTTCGCGCCACCAGAGTCTGACCGACAATGATGCTGATACGGTCACGCCCGCGGCGATGCTGAAGGAACTGATCGGCGATAATGCTGCCGTGGTGGCCGCCTTACGTAATGTGCACGAAATTTGCGCCGACCATAACGATTTTGCCAGCGCCAGCCTGCTGGAGAACTTCATCGACGAGACCGAGCAGCGCATCTGGTTCCTGAAACAAACTGCGTCAGCTTAATATCGTGTAATAAAGGGATTTTCAGGCGGCGGGGCTTGGTTTCAGGCCCACGCCGCTACCCTGCCGCACCATGGACAGCCGCCCCGCGCCGGGTGTAAGTCCGTGGGCGCAACAAATTGTCGGGACAAGCCCCGTGCGTTCTTATGTGATGGCCGCGAGCTTAGCGGCATGTCTGGCGACAGGCGTTACATCTGCCGCCTATGCAGCCAATACCGCCAATGACGATGCTCTGATCCCGGGCGACTGCCCTGCCGGAGCCAGTGAAGCCCGTTTGCAGCTGGCGATTGATCAGGTTCATTCGACCAAGGGCAATGTCACCGTGGTGGTCTATGGCGATAAACCGTCCGACTTTCTTGCCAAGGGTAAAAAGCTGGTCAAGGTCCGCATGCCCGCCAAACCGGGTATCACCAGGGCCTGCCTGATCCTGCCCAAGCCCGGCACCTATGCCGTGGCGGCCTTTCATGACGAAGACAACGACCATCACCTGACCCGCAACATGCTGGGCTTGCCGGTGGAGGGTTATGCCTTCTCCAACAACCCAAAAGCGCTGCTCGGCCT
>JBAVPS010000538.1:0-4398 GCA_049693315.1 Rhizomicrobium sp.
ATCCGATGGTCACACCACGGCTGACCGACCGCATTTAAAGGCCCCGCAAATCATCGCCCACCACAATTATGTCTGGGCCGACTTCATCGCGGTCAATGGCCCGGTGACGGTGGTGCCGTGTCAGGAGATTATGGCGGGGTAGGGACGGATGGTCCGCTTTACCCCTTGTCCCGCATCAGGCGGGCCTTGTCGCGCTGCCAGTCACGGGCTTTTTCGGTCTCGCGCTTGTCATGCAGCTTCTTGCCCTTGGCCACGCCGATATCAATCTTGGCAATGCCCTTAGGCGTGAAGAACAGTTTCAGCGGCACCAGCGTCATGCCTTCGCGCTGCATGGCGATGGCAAGCTTGGTGGCCTCGCGCCGATGCACCAGAAGTTTGCGGACGCGCTTAGGCTCGTGCCCGAAGCGGTTGGCCTGAACATATTCCGGGATGTTGGCGTTGATCAGCCACAGCTCGCCGTCCTTGATCGTGGCATAGGATTCGGCAATCGTCGCCCGCCCGTTCCGAAGGGATTTCACCTCGGAACCGGTCAGCATGATGCCCGCCACCACGTTGCTTTCGATGGCGTAGGAAAATCGGGCCTTGCGGTTTTCGGCGGCGACTTTGCAACCGTCGTCGTCTCTTTTCTTTGCCATAACCTTCTCAGAACCGTCTGTCGGTGACCATATCCTCATCCATCGACGGGCTCAGGATGAGGATATTCTTTTGTATCTTTATTTTTTCCTCACACTGAGCCCTCATCCCGAGCTTGTCGAGGAAGGCGAAGTGTGGGTGCAGTCCCCGCGGGCAGTTCGTGGTGTGAGCGCCTAGGCTTTAGATCAGCCCTAACGACTTCATTGCCGCCGAGACACGGGCGCGGGCGGTTTCGGTTGCGGGCATCATCGGCAGGCGAACCTCATCCGAACCAAAGCCCAGCAGTGACGTAGCGTATTTCGCCGCCGCAGGCGAGGGTTCGCAGAACATGGCATCATGTAAGGGCAGAAGTTTCATTTGCAAGGCCAGCGCCGCCTTGTAATCGCCCGCCTGTAAAAAGCTCTGAACCTCGGCGCACAGTTTGGGCGCGCAGTTGGCCGTGACAGAAATACAGCCATTGCCGCCATTTGCGACATAGGCAACCGCCGTGGCATCTTCGCCCGAAAGCTGGACGAAATCCGGTCCACAAACCTCACGCTCGTGTAAGGGGCGGGCGAGGTTGGCGGTGGCATCCTTGACACCGATGATGTTGGCGATCCTGGACAGCCGCCCCATGGTCTCGACCGAGATTTCGACTACCGCACGGCCGGGGATATTATAGAGGATGATCGGAATATCGACCGCCTCGGCAATGGTGGCATAGTGGCGGTAGATGCCTTCCTGCGACGGCTTGTTATAGTAACCCGTCACCGACAGCACCGCATCGGCCCCGACCTCTTTGGCAAAGCGGGTCAGTTTCAGTGCTTCTGTGGTCGAATTGGAACCAGCCCCGGCGATCACCGGCACGCGGCCAGCGGCTTCGCTGACGCACAGCTCGACCACGCGCATATGCTCTTCATGGCTTAAGGTGGGCGACTCACCGGTGGTGCCACAGGGCACCAGACCGCTCGATCCCTGTTCAATCTGCCAGGCGACATGCTTTCGGAACGCCGCTTCATCGACAGCGCCGTTCTTGAACGGCGTAATCAGGGCCGGGAAGGAACCTTTGAAGTCATGCGGGGCGAATGCCATGGTCGTGCCTGTCACAAATGTGGATATGAAAAGTGCCGACAAAATACAGTCCACGGCGGCCAGAGCAAGAGATTTGCGCCAAAGTTTCACCCCCGAATGGTCGGGTTAGGGTGGAATTGGCTTTGCCGGCTGGGCTAAGTTGACGCCTGGTGCGCCGCTACACGCACTATAACGATAGTTCTCTGTAGAAATTACATGCAGAAATTGCATATCTGCTATTAGCGATGCTGGAGCCGATGTCCCCCCGATCTTCCTGGTTTACTGTCCCCTTGCTGTCCATTTCGGCCCTGTGTCTGTCCAGTTCCGCGTTGTATGCGCAAGATGGTGATGCCGCCCCCGGTGGCGTCTTCAGTGCCATTGCCGAGCTGGTCCGGGGGGGCTCACCGGCACCTTACCGCTATATTACCGCCAGCGAGCGGGCACTGTATGTGCAGGCCTTTGCCGCCGCTGACAGGGGTGACTGGAACAAGGCCCGCGCTCTGGCGGCCACCGGGCATGAAGCCGTGGCGGCTAAGCTGATCGAATGGCGCTATCTGACCAGCACCAACAGCGGCGCACCTTTTGCCGAGATCGACGGCTTCCTTAAAAATAATTCCAGCTGGCCGATGCGCGAAACCCTGCTGGCCCGGGCCGAGACGGTGCTGCCGGAAAGTGATCCGGCTTTCGTCATCGCATGGTTCGCCGGGCGCGAGCCGGCAAGTGCCCTCGGCAGGATGAAGCTGGGCAAGGCCGAGCTTGCCACCGGCAAGACCGATGCCGGGCAGGCCCATATCCGGTCGGCCTGGATTGACGGCAGCTTTGATGCCGCCACGGAAGCGGCGATCCTGCGCCAGTGTGGCGATCTGTTCGATGGCGCCACCCAGAAGGCCCGGCTTGATTCCCTGTTGTGGCGGGACGAGATCAAGGCGGCCGCACGTCAGGCCGCGCGCACCGATGGTGCCACGGCGCGCATTGCGGCGGTGCGGCTGGCCCTGCGCGGTGGGCGGCGGGATGCCAGGGCCTTGCTGGCGGGGCTGCCGTCCGAACTGTCCGATGATCCGGCGTTGCTCTATGACCGGGCCATGATGGCCCGCAAAGCCAGTGACATGGAAACCGCCCGCGCGCTGCTGGCGCGGATTGCGCTGGCCCCCTTTGCCCGGGATCACGCCAGCCAGACCTGGGTCGAGGTCGCGGCATCCTCGCGTCAGGCCTTACAGGATGGTGATGGCCGGGGTGCCTACAAGCTGGTGGCAGGGGCTGGGTTCCAGCCCAAAAACAGTGCGGAATTTGCCGATGCCCAGTTTCTGGCTGGCTGGATTGCACTTCGGGTGCTGAACGACCCCAAGACTGCGCTGACCCATTTTCAGAATGTCGCCGCCAATGTCTCGCGCCCGATCAGTGTGGCGCGCGGGGCTTATTGGCAGGGGCGGGCGCTGGAAGCCCTTGGCGATCTGCCGGGGGCATGGGCGGCCTATCATGTCGGGGCGCAGCACCCCGAGACGTTTTACGGCATGCTGTCGCTGTCGCGGATCGACGCCAACCCGGTGCTGACGGTTCACGAGACCCCGTCCCGGGCACCGTCCGCCAACCAGTTCGAGAAGGACGAGCAGATCCAGGCCATCCGGGTGCTGGCCGATCTGGGTTCGCCCGGTCTGTTACGCCGTTTCGCGCTGCATTATTATGAGGCATCTGGTGGGGATGTCGGGCGGACCAAGCGGCTGCTCCAATTCCTGACCGAGGCGGGCTTCCGCCCGGTGGCGGTGCGTGTGGCCAAGGCCGCCGGTTACGACGGGGCGGCCTTTCCCAGCTACGCCTATCCGGTGATTAAGGTGCCCGCGTTCCGTGGCACCGGCGACGCGCCCGAAGCCGCACTGGTCCTCAGCCTGATCCGGCAGGAGACCGAG
Source organism: Rhizomicrobium sp. (assembly GCA_049693315.1). GTDB lineage: Bacteria > Pseudomonadota > Alphaproteobacteria > Micropepsales > Micropepsaceae > Rhizomicrobium. The sequence continues at coordinate 3,588 of JBAVPS010000538.1, forward strand.
TTTGATATTGCCGCCGTGTCCTCGACCGGGGCGCGCGGGCTGATGCAGGTGATGCCGTCCGGGGCCAAGCAATATGCCAAGTCCGCCGGGCTGCCCTTCAAGCTGGACGAGCTGACCCGTGATCCGACCTATAACATGCAGCTCGGCATGACGATGTTCTCGGGCTATCTCGGACACTGGGACGGTTCGCTGATCCTTGGGGTGGCGGCCTATAATGCGGGGCCGAGCAACGCGCTGCGCTGGGTCAAGGCCAATGGCGATCCGCGCCAGAGCGGCGTCGATCCGGTCGACTGGATCGAGCGCATTCCCTTTGGCGAGACCCGCAACTATGTCCAGCGCGTGGTCGAGAATGTACAGGTTTACCGCGCCGAGCTTGGCCAGACCAACTTAAAGATCCTTGATGATCTCTATGGTTCGCAAGGCAAACCACCGGTCATCCCGGCCCCAAAGGGTAAGAAATAAGGGCGGCTGGCTTTTTAAGTTCTGGGTGCGGCGGCGCGGTTGAGGCGGTCGTTGATCGCCTCGCCCAACCCCTCGGCCGGGATCGGCATCACGGCGATGTTTCTTATGCCATCTTCGTCGAGGGTGTGGAGCATGGCGAACAAATTACCAGCTGCTTCAGACAGATCGCCGGTGGGGCTTAAGTTCAGCGTCCGGCTTGCCCCGGCCAGCGGATGGGGCCCAAATGCCAGCAAGGCTTCATCGGGGTGCACATCGCGGGCGTTCAGCCGCACCGCGGCGCTGGGGGCGTAATGGCTGCTGAGCTGGCCGGGCGAGGCGATAACGCCAGCCACCGGGGCCAGAAGCGGGC
>JBAVPS010000539.1:0-4603 GCA_049693315.1 Rhizomicrobium sp.
CGGTGGGTGACGGTGGTGGTAGCCCCCGGTGCAATATCGCGCGCACCCAAGGTGTAGTTGGCCTGATAGGATTTGTCCGAGCCATAGGGCGAGGCACGGAACGTGCCGTTATAGGCTTCGTTCTGCCCCGGGATCAGCGCGGTCATCCAGTATTTGTCGGTGATGCCCAGCCAGCCGCCGGTTGACGAGAAGCTTTCCGGCCCCTTGTCGTCCTTCTGGAAATCCTTGTAGGTCGGGTCTTTCAGCTTACCCTCGGCCACGCCGACAAAGCCTTCATGCAGCACCCAGTAATGGGTGCGCTGGGGCACGCCGTCCCGCACCACCAGAGCATAGGGGAACAGCACCGCTTTGGTGCCTGACTTGTTGGCGACGCTGTCGCTGACCGTGAACATATATTTGTCGTCGACGGTGATCTTGCGGGTGAAGACCAGGCCATGGCCGTTATCCCACGCCAGCACCACTGGTTTACCGGGGGCCAGCTCGTCGCCGAAAATCACTTTCCACGGGGTCTTGTCGTCCGGTACGGCAACGCCGCCACCGGCTGCACTCCAGCCGAACTGGGTGAAGTAAGGCGACTGTGAACCGCTTGGTGATAACAGCTCGATTTCCGGGCTGTTCGGATCGGTGGTCTCGCGATAATGGCGCAGCTTCAGATCGTCGAAGCGCGCGCCGGTGACGCGCAGAGAGCCGTCCACTGTCGGGGTGCGGATCGGAATGCGCACGCCGCTTTCGCGGATCGCGACATTGCGCGGCACAACCCGGACGCCGTTCTGCGGCACGGTGGCCACGGCGGCACCGGGTGCGATTGGGGTTGCCGGTTCTGTGGCCGGCTTCTTGGTCTGCAAGGCGGTTTCCGCCTGATGGGCCTGATCAGCCTTCATCTTCGGAATGGCAACCAGATATTGCCAGGCAAACAGCACGCCCATCGACAGGACGATGGCGAGAAGAAAATTCTTATTGTTGTTCATCGAACACCTTGCAGGAACGGACAGTTGGCAATCGGTTTGCCGTAATATAGTGGCAAAAACAAGAAATCTAACGGTACTGGGCTTAAAGTCTGATTCTGTTTACGCTTGGCTTAGCATTTTAAGCCTTGGGTTTACGGGGCGGCACCGGGTCATACCCCGAAGACCCGCCAAGCCAGCGGATGGGATGACAGCGCAATATCCGCCGTAAGGCCAGCCAGAACCCCATGATCGGCCCATGCACCCGGATCGCCTCGATGGCATAGTGCGAGCAGCTTGGGGTGAAACGGCAACTGGGCGGCAGCATTGGCGATAAAAACAACTGATAGGCCCGGATCGGGACAATCAACAGCCCGGAAAAAAGTCGCGTAAACAAGCACATAAGCGGTCGGCGGCCGGTATCGGGTGTCTGGCCGGGCCGGGGCATCATTGCGGTTTGGCTTCTTCGGCGCTTTTGGCGCGGTGGCGATGGGCCTGGGCCACGACCTCTGTCAAATCCTGGCGCAGCAGGCCAAAGGGGCGTTCCAGCGTCTGGGGGCGGGCGATGAACACATAATCGCTACCCGGCTCGGCCATGGCGGGCAATATTTCTGCCGCCAGCGCCCGAAGCCGCCGTTTGGCCCGGTTGCGGGCGACCGAATTGCCGACTTTTTTGCTGGCGGTAAAGCCGACCCGGAATCCGGTGGCGGGTTGGTCCGGGGGGCTGGCACACAGTTCCAGCACCATGCCGTCACGACGGCGACGGATGCCTTTCTGGGCCCGCAAAAAATCGCTCCGTTTTTTTAACCGATTGATTTTCATTGGTTTTTATACACCAAAACGCGGCCACCCCATCGGGGGTGCCGCGTTTTAAACTTTACGTGCAGACCGTAAAGGGCTGTCAGACCTTAGGCCGACAGCTTCTTACGGCCATGTGCCCGGCGGTTGGACAGAATCTGCCGGCCAGCCTTAGTCGCCATGCGCGCACGGAAGCCGTGACGGCGCTTGCGCACGATTTTACTCGGTTGATAGGTGCGCTTCATGATCCAATCTCCGTCGGGTAAGCTTGCAAAAGAGCCGCGGTTCTAAGCACAGCAGCATTTTATGTCAATGCGCTGACTGCTTATACGCTACAAATTCAATATATATTGTGCTCTAACGCCGGGGTGGGACGTGATTTGGCTCGATGCAGATAGGTTTTCTGGCACGTCTGAACCGGTTCCGGCAGTTGGCGGCGTACAGTTTGTCCGGCCGGCTGCTGCTGTTAACCTCGTTATTCGTGCTGGCCTGTGAGATTTTGATTCTGGCTCCGGTAATCGGGCGCGTCTATCGCGGGCTGCTGGATATTCATGTTCTCTCCGCCGAGCTGGCGGTGATGCCGTTTACCGAGCCAGAAGGACAGAATCTGTCCTTTGGTATGCGGCGGTTGTTACTTAACCATGCTGACGCCATGGCCGTGGCGGTAACTCGCAGCGATCGGCGCGATTTTTTCACCACCATGGCGGCCGATACCATGCCCTCGACCCCGGCCCGCCGGATCAATCTGATTCATGGTGGCATCGGCAGCGACATCTATAATGCGGTGGAATGCCTGTCCGGGCGGGGCGACCGGGTGCTTTATGTCGTATCCCGCACCCGAATCGATAAGGCACAGGAAATCGGCGTCCTGCTGAACGAGGGCCCGATTCGGGCCACTATGCTGCAATTTACCCGGCAATATATTGTGCTCAGTCTGATCATCTCGGGCATCAGCGCGGTGCTGGTCTTTGCCAGCCTGTTCTTTTTTCTGGTGCGGCCGATGCGGCGCATCACCCAGGCTATGGTGTCATTTCGGGAAAACCCTGAGGATGGCGAGCGTATTTTAATTCCGCGTCAGGTGGCTGGCGAGATCGGTACGGCCGAGCGCGAACTGGCGGCGATGCAGCGCGAGCTTTACGGATTCCTGCATCAACGCGCCCGGCTGGCGGCGCTCGGGGCGTCGGTGGCGCGGATCCAGCATGATCTGCGCAATATTCTGGCCACGGCCCAGCTGGCGTCCGACCGTTTGACCACCAGTCAGGACCCGGCGGTTAAAAAAATGGCCCCCAGCCTGATCGCGTCGATCGACCGGGCGGTGGCACTGGCCAGCAATACGCTGAAATTCAGCCGCACGGTGGAAAGTCCGCCGCAGAAGCGGGCCTTCTTCCTGCAGGCCCTGGCAAGCGAGGCAATCGAGACTGCGTTAAGTGGTGGCAAGGGTGGCCCGCTGCAGTGCGATAACAAGGTGCCTGCCGATTTCGCCGTGCTGGCCGACCGCGAGCAGCTTTACCGTATTTTGGTCAATCTGGTGCGCAACGCGGTCGAGGCGTTGGACGGTAAGGGCGGCTGGATCGTGGTTTCGGCCGATCACAAGGACGATTCGGTGCTGATTGATGTCGCCGATAGTGGTCCGGGGCTGCCCAAGGCGGCTGTGGATAAACTGTTTCAGCCCTTTGCCTCGGTCGCCAAGCCGGGGGGCAGCGGTTTGGGACTGGCTATTGCGCGCGAGCTGATGCGCGGCCATGGCGGTGATGCTGTGCTGGTGACAACCGGGCCGCAAGGTACCCGCTTCCGCCTGATTCTGCCGGCAAATTAAGCCGGTGGGGTATGGGCGATCTTTCGCAGGACCTGCGGGCGGGATAGGGTGCCGGTCATGATAAAAACCGGTCCCCGCAATCTGATTACCGATGTTGCCGGCCTTCGTGTCGGTCAGGCCGAGGATACCGAGGTCTGGAGCGGTGTCAGTGTCGTGATCTGCGATGCCCCCTGTCGGGCGGCGGTGGATGTGCGCGGTGGCGCGCCCGGTACCCATGAAACCGACATGCTTGATCCGGCCAATCTGGTCGGGGCGGTTGATGCGGTGGTGCTGTCCGGCGGCTCGGCCTATGGCCTGGCGGCAACGGCGGGGGTGATGGGGTATCTGGGCGAGCGGGGGCGGGGCTTTCGTGTCAGCCCGCAAAGCGTGCCGGTGCCGATCGTGCCGGGGGCGATTTTGTTTGATCTGGATAATGGCGGCGACAAAACCGGCCGGCAGCCTTTTGATTATGCCGCACTGGGGCGACAGGCTGCTGCTGTGGCAGGACTCGATTTTACCCTGGGTACCGCCGGGGCGGGCTATGGCGCCATCGCCGGAATTTATAAGGGTGGTCTGGGCAGCGCCTCGGTGGTGTCGGACGAAGGATACACTGTCGGCGCGCTGGTGGCGGTCAACGCGGTGGGCTCGCCGGTGATGCCGGGTTCGAATGCCTTCTGGGCGTGGCCGTGGGAGATGGCAGGGGAGTTTGGGGCCCGACGCCCCGGCCCCGACTGGCAGCCCGGTGGCGATATTCCGTCGGATATGAAGCACGCCCGTGCCGGGGCCAATACCACCATCGCGGTGCTGGCCACCGATGCTGATCTGACCCGGATTGAACTGAAGCGGCTGGCGATTATGGCGGCTGACGGGTTTGCCCGGGCGCTGCGGCCAGCGCATTCCCCCTTTGATGGCGATGCAATTTTTTCTTTGGCCACGGCGGCACGCCCTGTCGCTGAGCCGGATGCGCGGGGTCGGTCGGCCTTACTGCTGCGTCTGGGAACGCTGGCGGGCGACTGTATGGCCCGCGCCATTGCCCGGGGCGTCTATGCCGCCAGCAGCCTTGGGG
>JBAVPS010000540.1:0-4570 GCA_049693315.1 Rhizomicrobium sp.
CACCACTCCCGGCCGATTTCATTTATAATATCCTCAGCGGCTGTCCTGTCAGCTTACGCCATAAGGTGACGACAGTTCTGCGCATCGCAGGTGTACCGGAAGATCAGATCAGCCGCCAACGCGCACATGCATTCCCAGATTTTTCCAACCTAGGAACCCGGGAACAGACCAGAGACGTCTAAATCTTTGAAAAGAATGGTGGGCGCGACAGGGATTGAACCTGTGACCCCTCCCGTGTGAAGGGAGTGCTCTCCCGCTGAGCTACGCACCCGAACCAAGGCCGAAAGAATGGCCGCACCCAACGAATTGGGTCGGCAGGCTATAAAGCCCAGCCCCCCGCTTCGTCAAGCGTCCCCCCCGGTGAAATCCACTGCCGGGTTTAAGATTTTTTGCCCAGCAGACGGGCTGCGGCAGCCGGAACCTCGGCAAAGCCGCTCACCAGGGCGTCGGCACCCAGGGTTTCGACCGGGTCCGGGGTATAGCCATAGGGCAGAATAATCGCCGGAATTCCGCCATTATGGGCGGTTTCGACATCGGTGATGCTGTCGCCGACCATCACGGCCTGCGCCTTGTCGGCCCCGATATCTGCCAGAACTTCAGGCACCAGCCTGGCGTCGGGCTTGCTATAGGGCCGTTTACCCGAGCCATAGACCACCGGGAAAAATTCCGCCAAGCCCATGGCGGGCAGAATCGCTTCGGCCAGCGCATGAGGCTTGTTGGTCAGCACCGCCATTTTGGCCCCTTCGGCTTTTAAGGCCGTCAGGGTCTCAACCACGCCGGGATAGGGGCGGCTTTTTTCCGCCACGCAAGCCTCGTACAGGCTGAAATACGCGTCAAACAGCCCATCCAGTCTGGACGGATCGACCGGATCGCCGGTGATTTCAAAGGCCCGCTGGATCAGAATCCGGGCACCGCGGCCGACCAGGTGGCGCAATTCCTCTGCATTGATTAAGCGTCGGTCCACGCGCATCATCAGCTGGTTCAAAGCATCCAGAAGGTCGGGCGCGGTATCGACCAGTGTGCCGTCGAGATCAAAAATGAAAGCTGGGGACATGGGAGAGATGAGTTTCCTGTAACTTGGCAACGAGAAGGGATAAGCGTCCTGTCATCTGGCAATAATGCGTTGCAAATCGTAACTTTACCCATAAGCCAGAGCAGGGTTATCGAACAAGCATGACAAAAGCGGGAATCATTTTGGCCGCAGGCCAGGGTAAGCGGATGAAGTCCGCCACCTCAAAAGTAATGCATAAAGTGGCGGGCTTGCCGATGCTCGGCCACGTTATTAACGCCCTGCGCGACGGCGGCGCAGATAAAATCGTGGTGGTGACACACGCGGGCGGCGAAGCCGTGCGGGACTTTGCCCACAGCATGGGTGCCGCCACCGTGGTGCAGCAGGAACAGCTTGGCACCGGCCATGCCGCCGCTGCCGCCGCCAGCGCGCTGGAAGGCTTCGACGGGCCGGTCCTGATCGCCTATGGCGACATGCCACTGGTCAAGGATCAGACCTTTGCCGCCGCCTATAACGCGCAGGAAAAGACCGGTCTGTGCCTGACCGCCTTCAAGCCCGCCGATCCGGCGGCCTATGGCCGTGTCGTGCTCGACGCCGATGGCTTCCTGCACCATATCATCGAATTCAAGGATGCCAGCCCGGCCCAGCGCGACATCAAGCTGTGCAATTCCGGGATTCTGGCCCTTAGCGCCAGGGATCTGTTCCGCTGGACGGCGGCGCTCAGGAACAACAACGCTCAGGGTGAGTATTACCTGACCGACGTTCCTGCCATGGCCCGCGAAGAAGGCATGCACTGCACCGTGCTGCTGATGGCGGCGGATGAAGCCATTGGCGTCAACAGCCGGGCCGAGCTGGCCGCGGCCGAGGCCGCCATGCAGACCCGTCTGCGTGCCGATTATCTCAACGAAGGTGTTACCATGGCCGATCCGGCCACGGTGTATCTGTCGCACGACACCAATATCGAGCCCGACGTCATTATCGAGCCGAATGTCTTCATCGGCCCCGGCGTCACCATCCGCAGTGGTGCGGTGATCCATTCGTTCAGCCACCTTGAAGGTGCTGAAGTCGGTAAGGGGGCACAAATCGGCCCCTTCGCCCGCCTGCGCCCCGGCGCGGTGCTGGAAGAAAACGTCCATGTCGGCAATTTCGTCGAAGTAAAGAACGCCCGGCTGGAAAAAGGTGCCAAAGCCAATCACCTGACCTATCTTGGTGATGCGCGGGTGGGGGCTGGCACCAATATCGGGGCCGGAACCATCACCTGCAACTATGACGGCTACAACAAAAGCCATACCGACATTGGTGCGGGCGTCTTTATCGGTTCGGATACCGCGCTGGTTGCCCCGGTCAAGGTGGGCGATGGTGCGGTTATCGGTGCCGGTTCGGTGATCACGCGGGATGTGGCGGCCAACGCGCTGGCGCTGACCCGGGCAGAGCATCGTGAATTGTCGGGTGCGGGCGAGCTGTTCCGTGCCCGCAAGAAAGCCATCAAGGAGAAAAGCCTCAAGCACACCTGATCGGGGGCTTGTGGTTTTCAGTGTATTTTGCCGCGCCGCTGCCCCAAACGCTTTCACCGCGCGTTTCGGGTAAGCGGCGCTACAGAACATAAGGATAGTGAAGCATGTGCGGCATCGTCGGCATCGCGGGAACCAAAGATTGCGCCATCGACATTCTGGAAGCGCTGCGGCGTCTGGAATATCGCGGCTATGATTCCGCCGGTATTGCCACCCTGAATCATGGCACGCTTAGCCGCTGCCGGGCGGTTGGTAAGCTGGGGAATTTAAGCGCCAAACTGGCGGGCCAGCCACTGCCCGGATTTACCGGCATCGGCCATACCCGCTGGGCCACCCATGGCAAGCCCAGTGAAGCCAACGCCCACCCCCATGCCACGCCACGTGTTGCCGTGGTGCATAACGGCATTATCGAAAATTATCGCGAACTGCGCGCCGAACTGATCGCCAAGGGCCACAGCTTCGAATCGGAAACCGATACCGAGGTGTGCGCCCATGTCGTCGACCAGTATCTGGCCGAGGGGATGCGCCCGGAACAGGCCGTGCTGGCCGCAGTGCGCCGCTTTACCGGGGCTTATGCGCTGGCGATGATCTTCACCGGCGAAGACGGCCTGCTGATCGGTGCCCGCATGGGCAGCCCGCTGGCGGTCGGCTTTGGCGAGACCGAAGGCTATATGGGATCGGACGCCTTTGCGCTGGCCCCCTTCACCAACCATGTTGCCTATCTCGAAAATGGCGATGTCGCCGTGCTGCGCATGAACAAGGTCACCATCTATGACGCCGAGGACAAGCTGGTCTCGCGCGAGGTCAAGGTGACCACGGCCTCGGTCGGGCTGGTCGACAAGGGCGGCTTCCGCCACTTCATGGCCAAGGAAATTCACGAGCAGCCCGAAGTCATCGCCCACACGCTGGCCCATTATATCGACCCCGACGGGCCGATTGCCCGCATGGATGATGCGCTGAAAGCCGCGTTTTCTACGGCGACCCGGCTGACCATCACCGCCTGTGGCACCGCCTATTACGCCGGTCTGGTCGGCAAATACTGGTTTGAGCAGCTGGCCCGTCTGGGTGTTGAAATCGATTACGCTTCGGAACTGCGCTATCGCGAGCCGGTCTACCCCGAAAAGGGCATGGCGCTGTTCATTTCGCAGTCGGGCGAAACCGCCGACACGCTGGCCGCCTTGCGCGAAGCCAAGGAACAGGGCCAGACCACGGTGGCCGTGGTCAATGTGCCGGAAAGCTCAATCGCACGTGAAGCCGATATTGTGCTGCCGACCTTTGCCGGGCCGGAAATCGGCGTGGCATCGACCAAGGCCTTCACCTGCCAGCTGGCGGCACTGGCGGCCCTTGCCATTGCGGCAGGCCGCGCCCGGGGCCAATTGAGCGAAGACGACGAAAAGGCCTTCGCGGCGGCGCTGTTGGAAACCCCGCGCCACATTGTCGAGTTCCTTAAGGACGAACGCAAACTGGCGGCACTGGGCAGCGACATCGCCAAGGCGCGCGACGTGCTCTATCTCGGCCGTGGCTCCAGCTTCCCGCTCGCCCTTGAAGGCGCACTGAAGCTTAAGGAAATTTCCTATGTCCATGCCGAGGGTTATGCCGCCGGGGAAATGAAGCATGGCCCGATCGCCCTGATCGACGAAAATGTGCCGGTGATCGTCATCGCCCCCAGCGACGCACTGTTTGAAAAGACCGTGTCGAACATGCAGGAGGTGATGGCGCGCGGCGGCAAGGTGGTGCTGATCTCCGATGCCGAAGGGCTGGCCCGTGCCGGTTCCGGGGTCTGGGCCAAGGTTGAAGTGCCCAAGGCCCACAGCTTCATCACCCCGCTGATCTATGCGGTGCCGGTGCAGCTGATCGCCTATTACGCGGCCGTGGCCAAAGGCACCGATGTCGATCAGCCCCGCAATCTGGCCAAATCGGTGACGGTGGAATAAACGCCCCCAATATCTGTCTAAAAAAAAGCCTTTGCCCGTTTAAGCTGGCAAAGGCTTTTTTGTTGGCTGTAGTTTCAGGGCTCACTTTGCCCCACCACCGCCGTATAAGGTTGAAA
>JBAVPS010000541.1:0-2097 GCA_049693315.1 Rhizomicrobium sp.
TGCTATAACTCTCCGGTATAGTAAAAGTATTTTTTAAAAAAATCGGAGACATCATGACCAAAGCGCACATACTCGAACTGACCCCGAAGTGGCAGAATAAAAAAGAAGACAATACGTTTTGCATCAACGCCAAGCAGGTTTTTACCGGCCATTGCTTTGGCACCTTCCCGCTCAATACCGAATGCCACACGCTGGCAGAAGTTGAAGCCGTCGTCGCCAGCATTCGCGCCGACCTTGATGCTATCGAAGCCGAGGCCAAACAGATTTTTTCGGCATAGGCATAAAGGCTATTGTAATACGCCAAGGCGGGCAGTGCCCGCCTTTTTTGTTGGTCGCGCACACAGATATGGGCCTTTTAACGGGCGAATTCGCCCCACAGGCTGGCAAATTGCAGCACTGCGGCCAACAGAACCAGACCATGCCAGATGGCCCGGTTAAAGGGCAGCCGATAAAACACAAAGAACAGTACGCCGAGGGAATAGACCGCCGAGCCTGCCATCAGCAGCCAGAAATTCAACGGCACCATGGCATGGTACAGCGGCACGATCACCGCCACCACCATCCAGCCCATCAGCAAATACAGTGCAATTCCGGTCTTCTCATAGCGGTGCGGAAACGCCAGCTTAATGGTCATGCCAAGAATAGCGGACGACCATATTGCGATCAGGATCACCGCGCCCCAGGGCGGGGCCAGCAGGTTGACCGCCAGTGGCGTATAGGTGGCTGCGATCATGATAAAAATGGCGGCATGATCGATGCGGCGCAGAATTTTCTTCAAAGGGTGGTCGCGCGGCGTCATATTATAGGCCGCCGAAAACCCCAGCATCGCCATCAGGCCGCAGCAATACACCGTCAGGCTGATCCGGGCGGCAAGACCGCTGACATGCCACAACAAAAGCGGGCTGACCACAAGGGCGAACAACACACCGATGGCATGGACCACGCCGTCGCAAATTTCTTCAGATCGCGCCGGGATGCGCGTAATACCGGGGGCCAGTTCGCTCATCGTTTCAGACTATAGGGGGCTTGCGGCTTTTGCCAGATCGTATTTTCTTGAAAAGCCGCCACATATCCCCGTAGCTATCATGGGTTTATTGCGAAAACGCGCTCTGTATGGGCTGTGGTGGCGCCAGCTCCGTTTCCCCCCTGTCTGTCATGGCGCTGATGGGCTAGTCTTGGACGAAATTTGGTGTGCCCTGACATGATCCCGCGTGAATTTGTCGAATACCTGATGGATAGTATTGCACCGCTTGGGCCGGTCAGTCCGCGGCGGATGTTCGGCTGTACCGCACTGTTTCACACCGGGCGCATGTTCGCGCTGGTGACCGATGACGACAGCGTTTTCGTTAAGGTCGACGATCAGACCCGCGCCCAATTCGTGGAAGCCGGTCTTGTACCGCTGACCTATGAAACATCGCGCGGCGGACAGCCGAAGACCGTCGCGTTATCCTTCTACACCGTGCCCGATGGCGCGGTCGCAGACCCGGATGCGTTGCTGCATTGGGCGCGGCTGGGGCAGCAGGCCGCTGCACGCGTGCCGGCGAAAAATGCCCGCCGCAGAACCATGACCCGGCGCGGGTGATAAAATATCTGCCAGCGGTTCAGATTACAGCGCCGTGAACCGGCTGTTTTCGACCGTGAAGACATCGGCGTAGGGTACAAGGTCTTCAAACAGCGCCATGTCGGTGCCGGTGATCCACGCCTGTGCGCCAAGGGCCAGCACTTCGTCGAACAGGGCTTTGCGCCGCGTCCGGTCAAGATGGGCGGCAATTTCATCCAGCAGCAGCACCGGGGCAGGGTGTCCGGCAGTGGCGGCCATTTCCCACGCATCGGCCAGCACGATGGAAATCAGCAGCGCCTTTTGCTCGCCGGTGGAGCATGCGCGCGCCTCGGCCCGCTTGGCGGTGTGGCGCACGCTTAAATCGCTGACATGCGGGCCAAAGGCAGTGCGCCCGGCCTCGGCATCACCGATGCGGTTGGCCGCCAGTTTTTTGCGTACGATTTGTGGGGCGGTATCACCCGCCTCTTCGATCACCCGGTCGGCATCGCCATCAAGGCTGAGTGCGGCGGCGGGGAAGGCCCCGGCTTCGCGCCGCG